>DASTJU010000331.1:0-5337 GCA_035716295.1 Chthoniobacterales bacterium
TCAAAATCGGGGCGACCACGATCATGTAACCCGCCCAGACGAACCAAATTCGATTCCATGGTGAGACGTGAGCGAGCTCCCCAATCGTGCGTGACCAATTTCCGAATAACGCGCTCGATTGAAAAATCGCGAACGTAGGAAGACGGCGTTCGACGAGCAACGCAATCGCGAGGATCGCTCCGAAAAGTGTCCAGCCGATTCGCCGAGGCGAAGCAAGAAGGAGTTGTCGATCTTTCGTTAGGCCAAAGAGAAGAACAATCAGGAGCAACACCAGCGGTTCGTAAAATGAGACCCAAAGCGCCAGGCTCCATCCTATTCCCCAGGCCACGCTCCAATTCAGCGATGACTCCTTTCGAAGGCTCCATTCCGCGCAGACGCCAATCGTGAGGAGCAAAATGAGCAACGATTGATGATCGGGTCGTCCTAATTTCGCTCCGTGAACCAGGACTGGACTGATCGCGTAAATCAGGAGCATGACCCAGCGATAACGGAGTTTCCTTCGCCATGACCACCACCAAAGGAACCAGCCGCCGAGCAGCGCGAGCAACGGCGAGACAACAGCGCCAGCCAAATCAATTGGTTGCGCGGTGAATGGCTTAAGCAAGATCGACAGCGAGACGATCAGATAATCGAGCGGCGCGGTCGTGTGCGGCGTTGTGCCTTGCGGGAAATTCTCGAAATCGTGATGGCGAACAACCAATCCGGGATGTTCGGCGCACATGCGCGCGCGCATCATCCGGGCGTAGCAATCGGCGTCGGTGTAGTAAATATTTCCGCCGACAAAGACATCCTGATAATTCGTGCAGCGCGTCCCCAGAATCAGCGCAGCCAGGATTACGAGTTCGATCGTGATGAGGAGGATGCGGGCCAATCGCTGCACAAGACCGAGAATCGCAAATCGGCGATCGAAAATCGAAAACGAAATTTGGGCCCGCCTGGATTCGAACCAGGGACCAAGGGATTATGAGTCCCCTGCTCTACCGCTGAGCTACAGGCCCGATTAGCGGCAGTAAAACATGCAGAACCCAAAATCGCCAATACTGATCCGCGGTTTGCGCGGCGTCCCCAATATGTAATTCCGCACTTTCCGCTTTCCCCGCCCGAGGCAACCCGCTTACGCTTTCAGAGACGCAGTAGAACTGTTCCCGATGCCCAACCAGCCGCCCGCTATTCAGACTTTTCAGATGCCGCAGATGCCGCGGATGCCGCGCATTCCGGTGCGGACGATCGCCACCATTGCCGCAATCATTCTCCTGATCGCCCTGACGTGGACATCTTATTATACAGTGCAGGCGGAATCGGAAGCCGTTGTTTTGCGTTTCGGGAAATTTTTGAAAACGGTCGAGCCCGGTTTGCATTTCAAGCTTCCACTCGGCATCGACCAAGTCACGGTCTTGCCCACGCGACGCCAGTTGAAGCTTGAATTCGGCTTCTTCACTCCTGGATATACAAACGCCGACCAGCCGACAAAAGAGGCGCAGGAAGAAAGATCGATGGTTACAGGGGATTTGAACGCCGCGCTCGTGGAATGGGTCGTGCAATACCGCATCGACGATCCCAAACAATATCTGTTCGACGTCCGCAATCCCGCCCAAACCTTGCGCGATCTATCGGAAGCGGCCATGCGCGAAGTGATCGGCGACCGAACGGTGGATGAAGTCATTACAATCGGCCGGCAGGACATCGAGGTCTCGGCGCTCGCGCGGATGCAGGAATTGGCGAAGCGTTACGCCCTCGGCGTGCGCGTGGATCAGGTCCAACTGAAGAACGTCAACCCTCCGGCCGAAGTCCAGGCGTCCTTTAACGAAGTGAACAAGGCGCAACAGGACCGGGAAAATGCCATCAACATCGCGAACGGCGATTACAATGAAGCGGTGCCACGAGCGAGAGGGCAAGCCGATCAGGCGATTCGCGGCGCCGAGGGCTATCGCTTCAAGCGCGTAAATGAAGCGGAGGGCGACGTCGCCTCGTTCAACGCCATGCTCGGGCAATACGTAAAGGCGCCGGAAATCACTCGCACCCGGCTTTATCTCGAAACAATGGGCGACGTCCTCCCATCGGTCGGAGAAAAAATTATCATCGACGATACGATGCGAAATCTGCTGCCCATCCTGCCGCTCAACAAAGGATTGGAGAAGAGATGAACAAGCGCGGCTGCCTCATCCTCTTCTCGATTGTGCTGGCGTTCGTCTTTCTGCGCATTTTTCTCGGATGCTTCTTCGCCGTTTACCAGACAGAACAGGTGATCATTACGCAATTCGGCAAGCCAATCGGCGAACCAATCACGGACCCGGGATTGCACTTCAAGCTTCCCATTATTCAAGAGATCAACCGGATCGATAAACGATTTTTGGAATGGGACGGCTTGCCGGTTGCCATTCCGACACGGGACAAGACTTATATTCATGTCGATACGTTTGCCCGCTGGCGAATCAGCGACGCCAAGACGTTTTTCGTTCGGCTCCGCGACGAACGAAGCGCGCAATCGCGTTTGGAAGACATTCTTGGAAGCGAGACGCGCAATGCCGTGGCCAAGCACGATCTGATCGAGATCGTTCGCACCGATAAGGACCGCAAACCGCTGCGCGATGAAAATTTGAAAAATGTGCCGACCGGTTTGGGAACGATTGGGGTGCTCCCGTCGATTCAGTACGGCCGATTGAAAATCGAAGACGAAATCAAGTCGAAGGCGGCGGGGAAGTTGGCGGAGTTCGGCATCGAGCTTCTCGACGTCCGGCTCAAGCGAGTAAACTACAATCCGGACGTGCTCGATCGAATTTACCAGCGAATGATCAGCGAACGCCGGCAGATTGCGCAGCGCTTTCGTTCCGAAGGTGAAGGGGAAGCCGCGCGCATCGCTGGACAAAAGGAACGCGACTTGAATGAGATTCAATCTACTGCCTATCGGCAGGTGCAACAGATCCGTGGCGAAGCGGATGGGAAAGCGACTGAGATTTATGCGCACGCTTACACCCAGAATCCGCAAGCCGCCGAATTCTACAATTTCCTCAAGAGCATGGACACTTATCGAAAAGTCCTGACCAAGGATTCAACACTCGTCTTTTCTACCGACAGCGATCTTTTCGGTTTGCTAAAACGCGCCAATGCAAAGCCTCAAACGTTGCCGCCGTCGCGCTAAAGGAAACCTTTCCAAGTTGGGCTGCTCTAACCGCTGAGCTACAGGCCCTCCGCCTCTTCGAATTAACACAGCGGATGAATTGTGACCAACCCCGAAAGCAGCCCGTCGAAACGAGCTATTACCGCTCCTGAACGACTCAGTTCTTCGAATTCAGCAATTCGGCAATCGTTTTTTCTAGTATGGTAGCAGAAACCGGTTTCTTTAAGTAAGCGTCACCGCAGACCGACAACGCTGCCTCCTGTTCCTCGTCACTGGCATAGGCGGAATAATAAAGCACCGGAACCTTCGGCTGGAGAACCAGGATGTTTTGACACAATTCGATCCCGTTGCCATCCGGCAACCTCACGTCCAGGATGCAAAGGTCGAATTTCAACTGTTTAGCCAATTCCAACGCTTCCGCGTTTGTTCCGGCCGTCGCTACGACATAGCCGAATTCGTGCAGTGACGCCGAGATCAATAGGCGAATGTCGGGATCATCGTCGACATGGAGGATTCGCGGTTTCATGGTCTTGCTCTTTCAGCACTGATTGGGCCAGAAATCAGGCATCTTCGCTCAAATGCTCGGCCAGGTAGCCGTCGAAATCGGGGGCCTCAGGTTTGCGCAGCACGTGCCTGATCCAAGCCGCCCTCTCGAAGGACTGCAAATGCAGGTCCCAAACACAGACCGATGAGTCCGCCGGTTCCGCGGGCGCCAATTTCTCCGGATCGCTCTCCCGGGACAGAAACACGCGATGAAACAGCTCATTCTCGTTTCCCCAAAAATCGACAAATACGAAGGCAGCATCGCGCCCGTCGTGGACGCCGATGAATCCGACTCCGTAGTTGTTTACTTTTTCTTTGGCCAATTGCTCCTCGGCAATTCTTCGCGCGGCCTGCAGCAGTGAGGCGCACGGCAATTCTCCCTGACAGGCGATGCCGTAAAGCTTCATTCGCCAAGGAGTGCCAGCCCGGCTCGGACCGATATTGAGTAATTCAATGAAGCGAAATGCTCTCGGCGCGTACGGCTGCATGGCAAATTGTTAGTTCGACATCCAGGCGGTGGCAATTCCGCCAATGGCGCCAAGCGCGACGCCGCTGATGTTTTCTGAGATCGTATGACGCGAAAGAAACAGTCGCGACCAGAAAACGAGTCCTGCCAGAATCAATGCCGCCGAACCACAAAACAGGTTCACCCGAAAAAGGATCACAGTGCAGTAAGTCGCAAACAAAGTGTGAAGCGAGATTTTGGACCAATGATTTGTGATCGCGGCCGCGATCAGCAACAACAGCGTGATCGCGCCGCCGCGAAGAATGTAACGCGGGGCATTCGCCAGCCACATCACGATCGTGCCGAGAGCGGAGAGTGGAATCGCGATCGGATAAAAACGTTTTCGTTCTTCGCGCACGGAAACGTCAGCATCGCGCCACCGCCCGGATCGGACGCCGAGGAAAAGCAAAACGCCTGTCGGCGCAATCACGGCGAGAAAGAGCGCGCCGATCAATCCGATTGCTCTGCGTGAGGCGAGTTGGGTCGCGAGAACGATGCCGACACTGATAGTGACGAAGACCAGCGGGTGGCCGGCCCACGACACGATTGTGGCGATGCGCCGCGCCAAGATCGACATCAGGTCGCCGGAAGGATTCGTCCGCTCACCTCGCCGAAGCCGATTCGATAGTCATCGCCCTGACACCAACCGGTGATCGCAAGAGTGTCCCCGTCTTCGAGCCATTTACGGGTCTCGTCATTCGGCAATTTCAATGGGTTGGCGCCGCGCCAGGTCAACTCGAGCATGCAACCGCGGGACGCTTCGCTTTCGCCGCTAATCGTTCCGCTCGCGAGTAAATCGCCGGGCTGAAGATTGCATCCGCCGACAGTGTGATGCGCGAGCTGCTGCGAAATGCTCCAATACAGGTTTTGGAAATTCGTTCGCGTAATCGGATGCCCCGATTTCATCTTGGCGGTTTGCAATTTCGCTTCGAGTTGGATGTCGAACGTGAAATCGTTTTTCGCGCGGAGGTAAGTTAAGGGTTCGGGATCTTGCTGTGGCAACGGTTTACGAAATGGTTCCAGCGCTTCCAACGTCACGACCCACGGCGAAATGCTGGTACAAAAGTTCTTGGCCAGAAACGGACCGAGCGGTTGGTATTCCCACGCTTGGATGTCACGCGCGCTCCAATCGTTCATCAAGACCAAACCGAAAACGTGATTGGCCGCGCGA
>DASTJU010000332.1:0-2647 GCA_035716295.1 Chthoniobacterales bacterium
CAAACGCATGATCGCCCCTTCGCCGTAATCTTTAGCGATCTGCTGGATGGCAAGGTCGAGGTTCTTGCTTCGTGCGGCGGTTAATTTCTCTGCGCCGGATTTCTCTTCAGTTTTCGTGGCCATAATTTTGGGGGTTCACTCTAAGTAAGTCCGATGCGAGAGGTTCGCCAAGCAGAAAAGCTCTCTGTTTGGAGGATCGATCTCGAATCACATCAGCTTTGAGCTCGTCCGAGGCTGACCCGGTGTTTATCCGAAAAAATTTGCTCATGTTCTGTCGCACCGAATATTTGCTTCTCAAGATGAGTAACGACGAACGGTTCATGGGCAGCGCGCTTTCTGAGGCGCGAAAGTCCATCGGGCAAACCAGCCCGAATCCCGCGGTTGGCGCTGTTTTGGTTGTTGGGGACCGAATCGTCGCGCGCGGACACCATCGTCAGGCCGGATTTCCTCATGCCGAAATTGAGTGTCTCCGAAGTTTTCGAGGCGAGGTCCCGAAAAACGCCACCCTCTATGTCACGCTGGAGCCCTGTTCAACGAGCGGTCGCACAGGCGCGTGCAGCGACGAGATCATCCGGGCCGCTGTAAAATCTGTTGTGATTGGCGCGACTGATCCGAACCCGCGTCATCGCGGCCGCGGACTCCAAGTTTTGGGCGACGCCGGAATAAAAGTGAGAGCAGGCGTGCTCGCGGAAGAATGCGCCGCATTGAACGAATCATTTAACAAATGGATCGCGACCGGAATTCCGTTCGTGATTGCGAAATGTGGAATGAGTTTGGACGGGCGTTTGACTCGCCCAGAAAGGGAATCGCGCTGGATCACAAGCGCAACCGCGCGCCGGCACGCACAGACGCTGCGCGCCCAAACGGACGCGATCTTGATCGGCGCCAAGACCCTGCGGATCGACAACCCGCGTTTAACCGTGCGCGGCCGGCGCGAAATCCGTCAACCGGTGCGCGTGGTGATGACTCGTTCAGGAAAACTCCCGCGTAACGCTCGTTTTTTCAAGGATCGCTTCGCTAAGAATAGTTTTGTTTATCGTAAAATGCCTCTGGGTGTGGTGCTGGCCGAGCTGGGACAGAAAAAGGTAACGAGTGTTTTGATCGAAGGTGGCGGGGACCTCCTCGGTCATGCCTTAGACGAGCGGTTGATTGATAAGGTGCAAATTTATGTGGCTCCCATTTTCACCGGCGGACCAATCGTGGCCTTTGGCGGGCGCGGCGCGATTCGCACACACGAAAGCGCGCATCTCGAGCGGGTAAAATTTGAAAAGATTGGACCCGACATTTGCCTGACGGGTTACCCAAAATACGATCGCGCTGCGAGCTTGTGAATAATCTGAGCAACCATTGAGTCTACATCAGTGTTCAATTGCTGAAGTTTAGAGAGGTATAACATGAAAAAATTGATTTTGATCGGGTTAGCGGTGGCCGGATTCGCATTTGCGTCGGCTCCAAGCTCCAACGCAGGCGTTTCTATTGGCATCGGGTTCGGCGGATATCCGTATTCGTACGGCTACCCGTATTCGTACTATGGGTGCGGATATCCATATCGGTCCTACGGATATTATGGATCGTCATTTTACGGGTACCGCGGTCATCGAGCCTACTACTCGCGGCCTTACCATCGACACCATCACCGGCGTTGGTAGTAAACTAAAGACGCCAGGAGATTTTCGCGGCCGGCGGGTGAAAAGTCCCGCCGGCTTTTATTTTTTCGGGGACGAGGAACCAGCCGGTGCCGATGTTGTTGATGGCAACGGCTCTTGAAATTCTTTTTTCAAACGCTCCCGTAGCGCCGGCAATTGCTCCTGGCGCTTCGCTTCCGTTTCTTGCCGTAGTTCGTGCTCGATCCGTCGCCTTTCCTGCAGGTAACGCTGCTCAAATTGGTCACGCTTTTCCCCTTCCAGACGCAAACCGGAGTCACGCAAGGTGCTGTCCACTTCGACTTTCACCCGCTGACGGTAAACTTTCTCCCGCTCGCGCAAAACTTTTCGCTCCTCCGGGCCCATCTGCATCCAACGCTCGGCGTTTCTTCGAAATATTTGTCGATCTTCCGGTGGCATCGCGATCCATCGGTCACGCGGATTGTTCAGATTCGGAGCGTGCCGGGGCGGAGACATCCTGCGACTATGCGCGCCTTTGCCCCCTTGCGGCTGCGCCTTCGCCACTTCAATGCCGATGAGCAAAATCGCGGTCGTCGCGATTGCACCTACAATGTTTGAGTATCGTCGTCGTCCCACAAGCTGTTCTCGTCAGTGGCCAACAATTCGTCAAGATCGGCAACCACATCGTAATCCTGCGGATCGATCTTCACGATCACATCCGGCGGACTGTCGGCCGGGTTCCGCCCGGCAGGCTGATGGACGGCCAGGATTGTCGCGATCACCGCGATCGCCACGCCTGCCGCTGGAACAAGCCTTCGTGGACTAAGCCAACTGCGGAGCCATTCGAAGCGGCCCGGGCGCTCCCGAATTCTCCGCACAACGTTGCGTCCGAAAAAAGGCGAAAGCTGCCTTGGCTGAGCCTGGCCCAGGAGGTCCCATAATTGTTGGTCGTCTTCGCGTTTCATTTCCTTCGCGAATTGAACAAAATCGATTCCAAAAAGTTGCGGCCGCTGTGCGTCCGACAACGCCTTACGCTTCAGGCG
>DASTJU010000333.1:0-3161 GCA_035716295.1 Chthoniobacterales bacterium
AACGATTCGCAGCTCACCGGCGCCGATGTTTGGATCGTCGATTACAAAACCGGAAACGTGAAGCCGCTGACACCGCCCGGGAGAACACCGGAGGCGCGCGCCGCCAATTTGCGAAAGAAACTCGTGCGCGGCGAAGCCATCCAGCTCGGCCTTTACGGGTTGGCTGCGCGTGAGCTCGGCGCTGCCGACATTCGCCTGAGCATTCTATCGTTGCGGACCGAGCTGGAGCGGCCGCAGCTCGACATGACCGCTCTCGCCGCGGATTCCGAGTTTTGGACTGAGCTTTATCGAATGCAGGAGACGGGAATTTTCGGACTGCGCGGGCTGATTCGAAACGAGTTCGGTTTTAATCCCGATTATCCGCTCGCGACCCTGCCGATCGATAAGGAATTCCTGGATGAGAAATGGGTGCTGACACATCCGGCGTTTGCCGACGACGAGGATGATCGATCATGAACGACCCGATCGATCAGCCTAATCGCGAGCGTTTCGTTTCCGAGCTCGACAAGAATTTCTCGGTCGTGGCCGCGGCCGGGGCTGGGAAAACGCGCGCCATCACGGATCGCATCGTCCAAATTGCAAAAAGCGAACAGGCGCGAGATTGGCTGCCACAGCTCGTGGTCGTGGCGTTCACCAACCGCGCCGCCGATGAGATGCAACAGCGCGCTCGCGCCGAAGTCTTACAAGCAGGCGTTCCGGTGGAAGTGCTGGCCGCGTTCAACCGCGCATTCTTCGGCACCATCCACGCCTTCTGTGTCCGATTGCTCGAGAGCTACGGCCATTATCTCGGATTGCCGCCCACGTTCGATGTGATCACCGATGACGACGAGGTCTGGAACGAATTCGTGCAGCAACAAACAACGATCGGCCGCTCGCTTTCGGATGACAATCGCCTCGAGCTGCTCCGTCACGTGCAAGCGCGCGCGTTGATGGAGCTCGGTCGCCGTGCGGACTTGGAGCCGGGCATCCCGCCGACAGGAAAATGTCCGGATACGGACTTCAGCGCGATTCATCGGTTTCCTGCCAAAGGAGCAATGCTGCAAACCGTACCGCCGTATCAAAAAGAATTGAAACGCGCCGAACAAAGGTGGCGTAATTCCGAAGACTTCGTTCGCTGGCCGATTTGCTTTTCCAAGGCGAAAGATTTCGTTCGCATCAAACGCGAAGCCTTCGGGCCGGTCCGGCGCTGGATCGATCACGCCGCGCTCTGCGTCGCCGCGGAAGTGCAACGCGATTATCGCGAGTTCAGAATCGAGCGCGGCCTTCTGACCTACGACGACCAGATCGCGCTTGCGCTCGAGTTAACGAAACATCCAAAGATCGGCCGCGAAATTCGGGAAAAAGCTTTTCGCGTCATCCTCGACGAAGCCCAGGACACCGATCCGCGACAGTTTTCGCTTCTGCTCGAACTGGCCCGGCCGCCAAACGCTTCCGGCGATTGGCTCGAGACCAAAGCCGATCCTCCGCGTCCCGGCCATTTCTGCATGGTCGGCGATTTTCAACAGTCGATCTACCGCGACCGCGCTGATCTTTCCAAATATCGCCGGATCCATGACACGCTGGTTGAAACGGGGGCGGCCGAGGCGCTCCAGTTTTCGGTCACGTTCCGGCTCGACACTGCCCAGCTCGGTTTCGTGAATGAAACGTTCCGGGAAATTCTGAACGACCGCGAACATCAGGTCGCATTCGTCGAGCTCAATCCGCGGCCGCAAGTTTTGCCCGGGCAAGTGGTGCGTCTCAACTTTCAGCCGGCGAACTTGCGACCGGACCCGAGAGGCAAAGTGTCCGACGCGCGCAAAGCTGCCGAGGAAGCGCGCCAGCTTGGGAAATGGTTGCAGGAAACCGGCCTCGCCAAACTCCGGGCCGAGACCTGGCGCGACGTTGCCGTTCTCTGTCCCCGCAAGGAATGGCTTCAGACCCTTCGCCGCGGGCTGCGGGCGGCCGGGCTCAACGTCCAAATCCAGTCGGAAAAGGAGCTAAAAGGCGACAGCCCGGTCTACGCCTGGTTGACCGCCCTCTTAATAGTACTCACGCAGCCCCGGGCCGCCTATGAGATCGCCGGGCTCCTCCGTGAGCTCTTCGGGATCTCCGATCACGATCTAGCGGTTTTCTCGCAAGGTTACGGCGACCGATTCCAAATCGATACCCTGACCACGGGTGCTGATATCGTTTCCAAAACACTGAGCCTGCTCGCACAGCTACGGTTGTCGATCCTGCCTTTGCCGCTGTTCGACGCGATCAATGAAATCGTGAGCCGGACACAATTGCGCGACCGCCTCAACGCGTTGCCAAGAAATGACTTTGAAAACCTGGATGGCGAGCTGGACGCATTGCTCGCGCTGGCCGGTTCGTCCGAAGCCGAGCACATGACCCTGACTGAATTTGCGGAACACTTGCGAACGCATTTCGCCGATGCGCGCGAGATCCGCCCATCGCGTCCGGATGCGATTCAATTGATCACGTCGCAAAAAGCAAAAGGCTCGGAGTGGCAGGCGGTGATCGTTCCGTTTCTGACTCGCGACGTCCGATCGGCTTCGCCGCGTTATCCGCGCCTCCTCAAAGTCCGAGAAAAAGCCCGCGAAACGATTGTGCTTCTCGATTTGTCTGACGCCACCGACGAAATCCAAGAGTTGCTCGAACGCGACAATCGCCAGGAAATGGAGCGCTTGCTTTATGTGGCGCTGACTCGCGCGCAACACACGCTCGTGCTCGCTTTCGACAACGAATTATTCGCCAAGGCGAGCGGCGAGATCCACAGCCATTCGCAATCGAAATGGCTCAAAGCGGACAAGAACGACGTGAACGGAGCGGCGTTTGCGCGCGTCGGCGTCGAACCAGCGTCGTGCGCGCTCACGACTCAACGCCACGAAGCAAAGTCGCGCGCAACACTGGACAAGATCGACATCCACCTGCCGACCGCGAAAATCGACAAGGCGATTGCAGTTCAGAACGCAAGCATGTTCGTGCGCAAATTGAACCCAAGCGGTCTGCCGTCAGAAGAATCCGCCGCGCTCGAAGAGACTAGACGTGCGCCTTCCTCGTCACCTCGCTCAACGAGCCCGGCCTTGCGCTACGGACTTTGGTGGCACGATTTCGTTCAGAAACTTCCATGGAATGGAAACCCTGATTCCTGGAACGCCTTATTCGAAGAATGTCGAAAC
>DASTJU010000334.1:0-3016 GCA_035716295.1 Chthoniobacterales bacterium
CTGCTTCAAAACCAGATTCGCCTGGCGATTGTATGGCTCGTCCTCTAAAATTTTCTCAATCATTTCCACGACCCGTTTCGGGTCCTTCTTCAATGCACGCTGCGCCTTGATGATGGCGATGGCGGAAGTCGAGACGTTGAAGAACGCTCTTTTCCCAGCCTTGTGTTTGGTGACTTCCGCGCGACGCAAAAGCCGACGGCCCGTGAGAAATTCCGGCTCCTGTTTCAGGATTCCTTGCAAGAGCGAGATCGCGTAACCGAAATTGCGCAGCTCAATCGCAGCGACGGCCTTGAGCCAAAGACTCCGCAACGATTCGCCAAGTTCCCTTTCGGTTTTTACCGCCATGTCTCAGAGCAAATCCAGTTGCGGTTTCTCCGGCACGCTGACCACCTTTTTGCTTCGCCGGTTCTTCCCCGGTTTTTGCACATCCACCGTCCCATTCGGTCTCTCCAGATGCGAAAGGATGTCTTTCGCGCGGTCGAGAATTTCCTTGGGCAAACCCGCCAGTCGCGCGACGTGAATCCCGTAGCTCTTATCCGCGCCACCAGGAATGATCTTGCGCAGGAAAATGATCTGCTCGTTCCATTCGCGAACGGCGACGTTGAAATTCGCCACTCCTTTGCGCTCCTCGGCGAGCTTGGTCAGCTCATGATAATGGGTCGCAAAGAGCGTGCGCGCCTTGATCTTGTCATGCAAAAATTCCGCAACACTCCAGGCGATGGAAAGACCATCGAAAGTCGAGGTCCCGCGGCCGATCTCATCGAGAATCACGAGACTGCGCTCGGTCGCGTTGTTCACGATATTCGCAGTTTCGTTCATCTCGACCATGAAGGTCGATTGGCCGCGGGAAAGATCGTCGTTCGCGCCCACGCGGGTAAAAATACGATCCACCAGCCCGACCTCCGCGCTCGAAGCCGGGACAAAACTCCCGATCTGCGCCATCAAAACGATCAATGCCACCTGCCGGATATAGGTCGATTTGCCGGCCATGTTTGGCCCGGTAATGATCGCCAGCCTCATTCGTTCTCCATCCAGGTCCGTATCGTTAGGCACAAATTTTTCCTCCGCCAGGTTTTGATCGAGCACCGGATGTCGTCCATCACGAATCACGAGCCTCAGCGTCTTATTAAGGACCGGACGAGAGTAACCAAAGAGCCGCGCCGTTTCCGCGAGCGCGCAGATCACGTCGAGAGTTCCGAGCGCGCTGGCAGTTTGTTGAATCGGCGCCAGCTCCCGCAGCGTCTCGTCGCGCATGATTTGAAAAAGCTGATACTCGAGCTGACGTGCGCGCTCATCGGCGCCGAGAATCTTTGCCTCCATCTCCTTCAGCTCGGGTGTGATAAAGCGCTCGCCGCCCACGGTCGTTTGTTTGCGCACGTAACGCGCCGGCACATTCGCAAGATTTGATTTCGTGATCTCGATGAAATAACCGAAAACGGAATTGAAACGGACCTTGAGCGATTTGATCCCGCTCTCGGCGATCTCGCGTTCCTGCAATTCCGTGATCCAGTTCTTGCCGTCGCGAGAAGCTTGCCGCAGCTCATCCAGATCGGCGTTGAACCCATCACGGAAAATCCCGCCTTCTTTCAGGACCATTGGAGGATCTTCAACGAGCGCGTGATTCAATTTCTGCGCGAGCTCCGGCATTTCCTGCAGCTGATCTTGCAGCGCTTGAGCCAGCGATTCCGGCCACCCGGTTTCCCCGACGTGATTCGCCCCAAAGGCGAGCCGGTCGAGAAGAGTTTGGAGCGCTCGCTTCAACTCGGGAATTTGCTGCAATGAGGTTTTCAATGCGACGAGGTCGCGCGCATTGCCAGAGGCCTGGCTCAGCCGGCCAGACGCGCGTTCCAGATCCCGGATCGATTTCAGCGAATGGCGGAGGGCGGCGACCAGGTCGGACTCGTGCAATAAACCGGCGATCATCTGCTGACGCCGTTCTAATTCGACGAGATCGCGCAGCGGCTGCAAAATCCACGTCCGCAACTTTCTCCCTCCCATCGGAGTGACGGTTCGATCGAGCGCGGCCAGCAAGCTTGTATTGCGAGCTCCGCGCGATTCGACCAGCTCGAGATTCACCTGAGTCGCGGCATCGAGCATCACGTAGTTATCTCGTGCGTCGCACCGCAGCGACGTCAGATGATCCACTTTCCGTCGTAGCTGTTGCTTCAGATAATGAATGATCGCGCCCGCGGCGCCGATCGCAGCCGGCATGTCGGTGCATCCGAAGCCGTCGAGCGATTTGACGCCGAAATGCTCGCACAAAGTGAAGCGCGCATGTTCCGCCAGAAATGCGAAATCGTCGTAAGAGAGCGCGCCTTCGATCTCTCCGAATTGCGCGCTCTGCCGTTCGCTGACCAATAACTCCGCGGGAGAAATCCGCGCGAGGTCGTCCATCAGTGTGCTGGTATCGCCCGACTGCGTGACCCGAAATTCACCGGTGCTCAGCTCGGCATAGGCGAAGCCAAAAACGCCATCCTGAAAATAAACGGCGCCGAGATAATTCGGCCGGTTGGATTTGAGCAGGTCCATCTCGCTGACGGTGCCGGCCGTGATGATTTGCGTGATTTCGCGCGTAACGATTTTCCCAGGCTGTGGGTCGCTCGTTTGATCGCAAATGGCGACTCGCCGGCCGGCTTGGATCAGCTTTGCGATATAGCTCGGCGCAGCGTGATAGGGCATGCCGCACATCGGCACGCTGTTGCGATGGGTGAGCGCGAGATTCAGCAACCCAGAGGCTTCTTTCGCGTCCTCGAAAAAGAGCTCGTAAAAATCGCCGAGCCGAAAGAGCAGCAACGTGTCCGCGGGCACGCTCGCGCGCAGCCGCTGGTACTGCTGCATCATCGGAGTGAGCGCGTCGGCCATGGTTCCAAGATGAAATCAGGGACTCCAGATTGCGAGCCGGAACTGGGGCGAGACTTTCCTGTAGCGGCGGTCTCTGACCGCCGAAACCGCCGGAGCCAGATTCGATTCGGCGGTCAGAGACCGCCGCTACAAAAGATCGCTCAGACGATTACGA
>DASTJU010000335.1:0-10937 GCA_035716295.1 Chthoniobacterales bacterium
ACTGAACGGCTTGTTGTCGAGATATCCGCCATCGCCAAAGGAACGATCGCGAAAGGACGCGCGCAGTTGCTCTTTCGCTTGTTCGCCGGTTTCATGGCTTGGAAGATGACCAGTGGCGCTCTGTCCGTGTGCCTCGCGATCGAGGTCGAAAAGGCCGTTGCGGAGATAATCGCTGAAAAATTTGTCCCAATCGCCGGCGTCAGTCCTGTCTTTATAGGGCGAATAACCATTGGCTATGTCAGTGATGTCCGACAATCGCATTGCTTCAAACGCAAACGGGAACGAAGAGGTACAGCGCGCCGCAAAAGCGAGAAAAGGATCGTTCTCTTTAATGAAATCGTCTCGCAGGCTTCCGGTTGCCTCTGGTGTTGCGTAGCGAAAGTGAAAGACATTCTTGTATCGCTGCTCGTAGACGACTTCGTCCGATAAGCCAATCGGAAGAGGAACTCCGGCGATATCGGTCGTGGTAATGAAGAGATCCAATTCCTTGACCAACGGCGAAAGTTTCTTGTCGGGCTCGCTCGTGTTCTGACCGCGCGCCGTGTCCATATTGTCGAGCGCTTCCAAGAGTTTGCGATACATGCGTTGGCTGTTTAGCAACGACTCCTGGGGCTTTTTGATTTTGAATCCGCTCAAATCCTGAATGGAGCGTTTATCATTTAACAGCTTGCCCAAATCGCCTTCGGTCAACCAAAGCTTCTTCAATCCGTCCATTCCTTGATTTCGCGCGAGCGCTTTGGCCAGGAATACTCCGTTGATGCCGCCAGCCGAAGTCCCCGAGATGACATCGACAATGAAGCGGGTCCGAATTTCATCAGTTGTCGGCTTCGATTGGAGCAGCTTCTTACCGCGCGCTTCTTTGTCCCGGATGGCGATATATTGCCCGAGCTTTCGATAGACGAGAATTGCCCCGACGAGCTCTGGTTCTCTGGCGTCAAGCAACGCGGTCGAAGCCGGATCGGTTGTTTTAGGCGCAGTTGCGCGCACAAGATTGAGCAGCTCCTGCGCGACGCCGTTGATGTAAATCGCGAGCGAGACGCCGCCATACATCACGACTGCGAAACGGACCTCGCGTTGAATATTCAAATCTACCGGCCGAGGCGTTGCTGCCGCTAATGCGCGAATAGTAGAATCGATCTCGTCTAAAATGCTCAAGAATGGGGGAGAGTGGACGACAACTGCGCGCATTCAGCCAAGAAGCGCTAATCAGGTCAAATCAAAATCGCGACTCGATTTTAGCTTGAGACGCCAGCGAGACCGAGGCGCGCGGCATCGGCTTTAAGCGCGGCGATCACGTTGGTGATGACTTCCTCCAGCGGCATCCCGAGTTGTTCCGCGCCGTGGACAATCTCTTCGCGATTGACTGCGCGAGCGAAGGCCTTGTCCTTCATCTTCTTTTTCACTGCGGCAAGATCGACATCGTGGATGCTTTTCGTCGGCCTAACGAGCGCGACGGCGACGACGAAGCCGCTCAGTTCGTCCACTGCGCGCAGCGTTTTCTCCAGCGGCGTCTCCGGAGAAACGCCGGAGTAATCGGCGTGGGAAAGGATCGCGCGGCAAACCTCGTCGCTCCAGCCGTTCTCGCGCAACCATGCGACGCCGACAAAGGGATGGCCTTCGGTCGAACTGCGTTCCAAGTTCGGATGTTTTTCATAATCCATGTCGTGGAGCAATCCGACCGCCTCCCAAAGGTCGACATCTGCACCGCGCAATTGCGCGAAATACTTCATCGAATCGGCGACCGCGTAACAATGCTTCCGCAGACTTTCCGATTGGACCCATTCGTGAAGAATAGCGAGCGCGCGTTCACTCTGAGACATGGGAAAAGAATGAACGAGAAACGCGAAACACTCAACGACCAAGCGTCCACAATTTGCAATGAATTGCTCAATCTAAAATTGCCGATTGGGCAAAAATGGGCGAACTGGCTGTTACAGCCGATGAGACCAGCGGTGCTTTTAGCAGCAATTACATTTGTTCTGGTGTGCGGCGGCGCGGTGGAGGCCGGTGCGCAGTCAAGTGGCAAGAAGGTGATTCATGTCTTTACGGCCCTGAACCAGGGCCGCAAACCGACTTTCAGATTTTCTTCCGATGCGCTCCGGATTTATGCCTTTTGGAAAGGCGAATCACTTGCGGTCGGCGACACGATTCAGTCCGTTTGGATCGCGGAAGACATCGGTGATGCTGGGCCGAAAGACTCGAAAATTCTTGAGGGACAAACCAAAGTCTTCAAGTCAGACGAGGAGGGCTCGTTCTCGCTTTCGCGGCCACGGGGCCGGATTTTCCCGGTCGGAAAATACCGGGTAGAGATCTACGTCAACGGCGGCCTGGCCGATTTAGTGAAGTTTACGGTTACGCCCGGCGTGACGATTGAAGTGCCCAAAGGAGATCAGCAATAAGCGCCGTCCGCTCGGGACGGGAATGCAAAATGGGTTGAACTTTTCAATCCGCTAACGTTGCGTTAGTTTCTTTCCGCGATGTCTTGCGCAAAAATCGATCCGGCGTTGCACCAGGCGCATAAGCCCTCCTGGATCAAAGTGCGTTTGCCGTCGAACCCAGTGTTCTTTTCGACCAAGGCCCTGATTTCCGATCTCCGGCTGCACACGGTTTGCGAAAGCGCGCAATGTCCGAATCGCTGGGAATGCTGGAGCCAGGGAACGGCCACGTTCATGATCGCCGGCGATCGTTGCACGCGGGCCTGCGGATTTTGCGCGGTGACAACCGCGAAACCGTTCGCGTTGGAAGAAGACGAGCCGCAACGCGTTGCTGAAGCGGTCATGCGAATGAAATTGAAGCATGTCGTGATCACAGCTGTGGCCCGCGACGATTTAAAGGACGGCGGGGCGAATCATTTCGCGCGCGTGATCGCTGCGATCCAAAAAATGGATCCGTCGATTATCATCGAAGTGCTGGTGCCTGATTTTCACGCGGAAGATTCATGTATCCAGGCCGTGCTCGATGCTCGCCCCGACATTTATAACCACAACATGGAAACGGTGGACCGCCTTACTCCCGTCGTGCGATCGCGGGCAAAATATCGGACTTCGCTACAAGTGCTGCGACGCGCCAAGGAACTTTCGCCAAAAGTAGTAACTAAAAGCGGGATCATGCTCGGCCTCGGCGAAACCGAGCCGGAGATTTTTCAAACGATGGACGATTTGCGCGAGGTCGGCTGCCAGGTTCTGACGATGGGCCAATATTTGCGTCCGACGCCGAACCATTTGCCGGTGGTGGAATTCGTCACGCCGCAGCAATTCGAGCTTTACGGCGAGATCGCGCGCAAAAAGGGATTTGAGCACGTCGCCTCCGGCCCACTCGTCCGCAGCTCGTATCACGCGGCCGACTTTCATCCGGTTGTCCGCTGAGAATGGAGCGAGTGGGACGAGCGACATGGACGGGTCCGAGCCGGACTGGCATTAGCCGCGAGGGTAGCGGCGAGTGAGTCGGGAGACGAACGAGTTCAATGGACACTAAAACCGCGGCGGTCATTCCCGCTTACAACGAAGAGAAACATATCGGCGACGTCGTTCGACGAACGCGTCAGAAACTCGACGACGTTCTGGTTGTCGATGATGGGTCACAAGATAAAACGGTGGATCGCGCGCGCGAAGCCGGCGCGGAAGTCATCGTTCATCCGCAGAACCGCGGCAAAGGCGAGACGATCAAAACCGGATTGCGTCACTGGCAGGAGCGGCAAATCGATTTCATAATCATTCTCGACGCTGACGGTCAGCATCGGCCGGAAGAGATCGATCGTTTCGTTGCGGCTGCGCTGTCAGCGGACGAGCCAAAACTGGTTCTTGGCAACCGGATGAAGGATGTCGCGTCGATGCCGCGCGTCAGGCAAATCGTTAATCGCTGGATGAGCCGACAGATCAGCGCAGCATGCGGTCAGGACATTCCGGACACGCAATGCGGTTTTCGCCTGTTACATCGTCAACTGATTCCCGAATTGCTCGGTGGCGCGGCGCGCTTCGATTACGAAACCGAAATGCTAATCGTTGCCAGCCGAAAAGGTTTCCGGATTGATTCAGTGCCGATCAGCACTGTCTACTCGGATGAAATCAGCAGCATTCACCCCGTGCGGGACACGCTGCGGTTTTTCAAACTGATGCGGCGATACAGAAAGCTGTAGTCGCCCCGCTCAGTCGGGGCGTTCATTCAGGGCGCGCGGCGACAGAGCGCCGTAGCCACAATCACGGTTTTTTGCCCGGCAACGGCTTGCTGCTCTTAATAATCTCGTCTTCCGGCGTGAGATTGGGCGCTTTGCCGCTGAAGATTACGCGATTCGGTTTTTCGGCGAGCGAATCGACTAACGCCTTGGCGTGGGTGGTGACAACTTTCAGATTCAACAGGATCACGTGGAGCTCTTTCATCTGCTCCTGAAGCGATTTGTCGGTCGTGCCAACGAACGTGTTAGCGGTGCCGAAAAGTTGGCTGGCGCCTTTCGAAGCACTGTCCAGATTCTTAATTACGTTCTGCAAATTATCGACGTCGACTTTCAATGAATCGGCCAGCGGACCGAGCTTTGGCATGAATTCGCCGAGGTCCCCGTGCAGATCAGTGACGGTGCCCTCGAGATTGTCCAACAGCTTGTTTGCATTTTCAAAAAGCGGTCCGGCCGCGGCGGTGATTTGTTCGATGCCGTAAGCCGGATGTCCTTCGATCGCCGCATGGTTGGCGAGCGTCTTGCCGCCGGGCGTGCCGGCGGATAGCGCGACAAATTTCGGCGCGAGCAAAGTGTCCGCGCTCAGCGTCGCCGTTACATCCACAGGCAATGGCGGAACTCCGTCATCGAGTTCGACCGTGACAATGACGGCGTCTTTTTTATTGCTCAATTTTGCGCGCTCGGCCGCGGTTAGATGACGCACCGCAATCACGCGTCCAGCCGGGGCACCCGCATAGCGGACTTCGGAATGAACTTTGATGCCGGTCACATCTTCGTATTGAATTTGCAGCGTCCGCGAAGGTTTTTTCAAACGATAACCGGAGAGCGCAAACGTGAGCGCGGCGAGCAGGACGATGCTGCAAGCGACGACTGAGAGTGCGACGAGATAATCCGAGAGGTTTTTTTTCATGCGGTCTTGCGATGAAATCGTTGACGCGCGGCGATGAATGGTCGCGGCTTCACGTGTTGATGGTGTTCATGTTCGTCCTGGGAAAGATTTAATGGAATCGGTCCGTCGGCCTCGCCCTTGATAAATTGTTGCACTTCCGGATTCGAGCTGTTGCGGATTTCATCAGGTGTACCTTGCGCGACAATCGAGCCGTGACCAAGCATGATCATTCGGGTCGCGATCCGAAAGGCGCTGGTCATGTCGTGCGTCACGACGACGGCGGTCATGTGCTCGCCATGGGTGAGCTTGAGCGTGAGTTGATCGACCACCGCGGTCATGATCGGATCGAGCCCGGAAGTCGGCTCGTCGCTAAACAGCAATTCCGGATCGAGCGCGAGCGCACGGGCGAGGCCGACGCGCTTTTTCATTCCGCCGCTGATCTCCGCCGGCTTAAGATTTTCAAATCCGCTCAGCCCGACCATTTGAAGTTTTTCCTCCACAATCTCGTCAATCTCGGAAGCTGAGTTGTCGCTGTGCTGAAAAAGCGGCAGCGCGACGTTTTCACCCACGGTGAGAGAGGCGAGCAACGCGCCGGACTGAAACAGCATTCCAAATCGCCGGCGAATATCCGCGATTTCGCGTTCGTTCATCGTCGTAATCTCCTGGCCGAAGATTTTTACCGACCCGGAAGTCGGCTTCATCGAACCGATAACGTGACGAAGCAACGTACTCTTGCCGCAACCGCTCCCGCCCATGATCACGAGCGTCTCGCCGCGGTGAACATTGAAAGAAATATCGTTGATCACCGTGCGATCTCCGAATCTTCGGACGAGATCGGCAACTTCGATAACCGGGGAATCAGGCGAGGGTGACATATCAAGAATCAGAGATTCGCGGGCTCATGCTCCAAAGAAAAAGATTCCGGTGAGAATCGCGTTGGTTATTAACATTGCGAGCAACGCTTGAACCACCGACGAGGTGGTGGCTTGGCCAACGCCTTCCGCGCCGCCTTCGACGTGCAATCCGGCGTTGCACGCGATCGTGATCACAATCCAGGCAAAAACGACACTCTTGATCATGCCCGAATACAAATCCCAGGTGTCAGCACTTTCCAATGCTCGCATAATGTAGCCGGCGGTGTTGAAATTAAGCGCAAATCGGCAAACCGCCCAGCCTCCAAGCACGCCGATATAATTTCCGAAAATCGTCAACGCCGGCAGCATGACTAGCATCGCCAGAAAGCGCGGTACGACCAGAAACTGGATCGGATTGATCGCCATTACTTCAAGCGCCTCAATTTCTTCCGAGACTTTCATTGTTCCTATTTCCGCCGCGACCGCGGAACCGCTGCGACCAATTACGATGACCGCGATCAGGACCGGACCCATCTCCCGCAAGATCGACAACATAACGAGATCGGGAACATAAATCTCAGCTCCCATCTGCTGGAGTGAGTGCGCGGCCTGCATCGCCAGAGTCACGCCAATGCTGAACGCGGTCAGCGCCACCATCGATGTGGCCCGCACGCCGATGAAGACCATTTGTCGAAAAATCTGGGAGATGCTGAAAAATCCTCCGCGGAAGGGCGCGACGAACACCCAGTAAAGCAAACTCAGATTCAGGCGCAGATAATTCTTCAACATTCGGGCGCGTTAGAATGACAAGGCGCGTGGAATGACGAAAGCCGAAAAACCGAGGGGACGCTTTGGTAGGGGCGATTGACCTCAATCGCCCGCGGGCGGTTCGGTGAACCGCCCCTACCTAAGAAGAAATCTAAATCAGTCCGCGCTTGCGGAAGTCGCCGACGTTTCCACCGCTGGAGCGTTCGATCATATCGATGGTGAACTTGAGCAGGCAAACTTCCCAGGCTTCGTCCACGCCTTGGATGATGGCGCTGAGCGGTTCGTCGCGATGCTGGACATGCGATTTGGTGCGCTCGATCACCGATTCAATCGGGTCCCGAAACATCTTCTCAGTCACGTCGGTCTTGCGAAATTGAAAACCGTAACGCAGCACAGCGAATTGTTGCGTATGCTCGCGCAGTTGATCGGCGTAACGCTGGGCTTTTTCGCCAAAACCTTCGAGCAGCAGACGGCTGAAATGTTCCGGGGTGAGGATCTGCGGTCGGTCGGCGTGAATTTGTCCGTCGCGGACGCGGACTTCGTTGACGCGATCCATCAATTCGGAGATGAGATAGAAGCGAAAACTGGTGGTGCCGAAGGTAGCGATCTTCTGTTCGGGCGCGAGGATCACCTGCGTGTTCTCGATCGCGTATTGGAAATCGTCTTCTTTCACCGTGATGCAAAGGTAGCGGCGATTACGCTCCCGAGCTAGTGCATCCAATAGTGTTGCCCATGAATGTTGGGCGTCCGCCTCAACGCTTACGCTTTTGAGTCGGGTGGATTGACCTCAATCGAGGGCCGAAGCTTCGATCGCGCAGGTTGCGATCTCGCGAACGCGGCTGGATCGCCAGCGCAGGACGGCTTCGCCGGTGAAAAGGGCGAGGGCAAGCCAGATCAAAACGAAAGTGACGAGATGCCCTCGGGTGAATGGTTCGTGATAGAGGAAGACTCCGAGAAAGAATGAGCCGATGGGCGAAAGATATTGGAGGAAACCGAGGGTGATGAGGCGCAGATGGCGTGTGGCGTAACCGAACCAGAAAAGCGGAATGGAGGTAACGACGCCGGTGCTGATGAGCAAGATCGACAATGACAAGTCCGCGCGGCCGAACATAAGCGCGCCCGATCGTTGAAGATAAATGAGGAAAATGGCGGCAAACGGAACGAGCAAGATCGTTTCGATAAACAAACCGGGAATGGCGGCGGTGCCGGATTGTTTTCGGAGCAATCCGTAAAATCCAAAGGTGACGCAGAGCGAAACGGCAATCCACGGGAAGCGGCCGTAACCGAAAGTGAGATTCAAAACTCCGAGGGCAGCGAGTATGACCGAGGCGAACTGCAACCGCGTCAGGCGTTCGCGCAGAAAAACCGCGCCAAAGAGAACGTTCATCAACGGCGTCATGAAATAGCCGAGGGCGGTTTCTACGACGCGGCCGGTGTTGACCGAGTAAATGAACAGAAACCAATTCGACGCGATGGCCAGGCCGCCGGTCAGACAGAAAATGAGAGCGCTCCGCGAACGCACGTTGGCGATTAGTTCGGGCCAGCGTCGCTGCCAGCTCAACAGGATCGAAAGAAAGATTGTCGTCCAAACAAATCGATGCGCGAGAATCTCAGTAGCCGGAACGGCACCGAGAAGTTTCCAATAAATCGGGATCAGACCCCAAGTCGTGAAACAGGCAATTCCAGCAATGAGGCCGGAAACTTCCTGCGCCTTTGCGGAATCCGTGCGCTCGCCACCGCGAGTCCGTCCGTTGGCGGACAAGATCGACATCGGTGCACTGTAGCGGCGCTCTGCGAGCGCCGCATTAATTTCGTCCGACGGTCATAGACCGCCGCTACAGTTTACTTTTGAGTAACCGGAGTCACGAGCGACAAATAGGTCGTGTACCCTTCGTGCTGCATCTCTTCGGTGGGAATGAAACGAAGCGCGGCCGAGTTAACCGCGTAACGCTGTCCGGTTGGCGAGGTTGAATCGGCGACCAAATGGCCGAGATGCGCGTCACTGCGTTTTGCGCGCAACTCGATGCGATGCATGTCGTGGGAATTATCGTCCTTTTCGACAATCAAATCTTTTGAAATCGGTTTTGAAAAAGTCGGCCGGCCGGTGCCGCCGTCGAATTTGTCGACCGAACAAAAAAGCGGTTCGCCGCTGATGACGTCGACATAAATGCCGGGCTGCACGTTATTCCAATACTTGTTTTGAAATGCGGTCTCGGTCCCGTTCTCTCGGGTAACACGATATTGGTCAGCGTTCAGGCGCGAACGGAGGATCGCGTCGCTCGGCACTGGCCGATTCGGATCGAATCCCGTTATTTTCTTCGAGGCCGCGTGCCCGATGAGCGCGAAGTAGATAGCGACACCAAGCAGAAGGACGGCGACGCCGAGCCCGATCCCCAAACTTACTCGCGAGGTATCGTCGCTGGTGATTCGAGAGCTGTTCATTTGATCGCCTCGCCTCACCAGTGAAACAAAAAAGCTAGAGTTAAGTCACTCTTTTTTTTCGAACGAGTGGAGATGCTCGGCGTAACCCTCGGATTCCATTTTGTCGGTTGGAATGAAGCGCAAGGTGGCGGAGTTCACGGCATAACGCTCGCCGGTGGGCGAAGCGGCGTCTTTGAAGATGTGGCCGAGGTGAGAATTACTGAGCTTGGCGCGGGTCTGACCGAAATCGCCGACCGCTGCAATTATTTTTTGTTTTCGAAGAGCGGCAAATACTGGCCGTAGCCCTCTTCCTTCAGTTTTTCGACGGGAATGAAACGAAGCGCGGCGGAATTAATACAGTAACGCTGGCCGCCTTTATCGACCGGGCCGTCATCAAAAACATGCCCGAGATGCGAATCGCTTTTCCTGCCGCGCACTTCATTGCGCTCCATGCCAAGAGTGCGATCCGATTTTTGGGCAACGTTTTTGTTGTCGATCGGTTTCGTGAAACTGGGCCAACCGCTGCCGCTGTCGAATTTATCGAGCGAGGTGAATAGCGGCTCGCCGCTGACAACATCGACATAAATACCGGCGCGATGATTGTCCCAATACTCGTTTCGAAATGGCGGCTCGGTGCCGCATTGCTGGGTGACGTGATATTGCTCAGGCGTCAGTTTCTTCTTCAACTCTTCCGACGAAGGCTTGGTCGAAGTTTGATTGGTGGTTGATGGAGTTGTCATAGAGTTGGTTTGGGGAACAGCGTCATTCGGTTTTTGGGCGCGGGCGCGATTGAGAAAAATCAGGACCCCGAGCAAAGCCGCAAATATCACCGCGCAGAAAACTAACATTCCGCGCGACGAGGGTGGGGGCCGTCTCGGCAATTGAATCACGTAGGAATATTAAGCGAAACCACGAATTGACACAAATTGACACGAAACAAACGTCGAGAGATCAGAGGTCTGCGATCACAGATCAGTCGATGCGTTCTAGGACCAGTCTATCTGATCTCTGACTTCTGACCTGTGACCTCATGGCAGCGAATTTAGTCGCTGCGTCCCGCTTCGGGGACCTGGATATAGCGGCGAAACACGAGCAAACCGATCGGCGCGATCGAGGCTGCGAGGGCGAAGATTAACCAGAGGCTCGCGGCACGACATTCACCATGCTCAGGACAGAACGTGGCCAGCAACCATCCGCTGGTTCCGATCAGCAGTTTGCCGACCAGAAATGGCAGATAAGCAAGCGAACCGTAGGAAGCTTCCTGGCCGGGCGGCGCAATCGAGGCCGCATATTCATAGACGCGCGGCGAATAAAACGCTTCGCCGACCGAGAAGATCGTCAGGTAGATCGCCGACATGATGTAATAGGGATGAATCGCGCCGGTGAGTTGCAAATAACCGTGGCCGAGCGCGTGTCCGATCACACTGTCTGCCGCGGGAGCGAACCATTCCGTCGGCAGCGTCATGACGAAAACTCCGACCGTGCAAATGATGCCGCCGATGATGACCATGCGATACGACGCGAGGCGTTGGGTGAGAGCGCCGATCACCGGAGCGAGCACGATAATCAGGAGGGCGTTGATTCCGGCCAGTTTGCCAACCGGCGCGTGCAAGCCCATCTCGCGATCGCCGAACTTCGGAAAGACGTAATCCATTTGCAGGAAAATCGCTTTCAGGAATCCGATGAAGAGAAAGAACACCAGCAGCCGGTAGAATCCGGATTGTCCGATCAGGCGACGAAAAAGCGTGGCCGTTTCGATGGCGCTTTTCTGCACGGTTTCCGCAATCCCCGTCCAAAAACCGGAGCGAGCGGCGTTTGTTTTCGTTACCGTCTTGTC
>DASTJU010000336.1:0-9243 GCA_035716295.1 Chthoniobacterales bacterium
ATCCGCAGCTCGCCGTTTTCACGTTGCAGTCGCAAGATTGACTTGATAGAGCAGCCCCGAAAGCTTTCGGGGTTGGTTCCGGGTTCGAGTCCCGGCCGGCCCATTTATAAGATCGAGAGCAACTCGCGGAGCGAATTTTTCTTTCGATCCAACGGAAAGATCGACAATCCCGCGGAGGTTGCCGCTTTCCAGTCCCGTTCCGGATCGTCGCCGACGTGCAGAACGTCGTTCGGGTTGAGATGAATCAAGTTCAACGCCCGCCGAAAAATTTCCGGGTCCGGTTTGTCCGCGCCGAGCTCGCTCGAAAGAAAAACGTGCTCAAAAAACTTTGAAACGCCGAGGTGCTCCAAAATCATTCGTAGTCGCCCATCAAAATTAGAAACGACCGCGAGCTGAAATCGCGGAGAGAATTTTTCCAGGACCTCCAGAGCTTCGGGATACAGCTCCCACACGCCGGCCTCGGCGAAATGTTCGTAGGCGATCTCGAAAAAATTGTCGCGATCGAGTTCGTTCAAGGACGGTAAGGTTTCGTCGAGCACAAGATCGACAAGGCCTCGCCACCAATCTTTATCATCGTCTTGGCGCGGCCCATCGATTGCCGCCCGTCGCGGCATTGCATTCCAGGCGCTGTTGAATGCACGATCGAGTTGTCGAGAATCGAGTTTCAATCCGATTTCCTCGCCAACGAGCGCGTAGTGGTATCCGACTCCGCGCGGCAAATGAAACAGAGTCCCGGCGGCGTCGAAAAAGATCGCTTTTATCGGTGTCTCTTTGTTGTTTGTAAGCATGAACGGGCTCAGTCGATGGAAAGTCGTTTTCCTGGTCCTTGCAACTTTTGTTGCGGGCGCGGTGACGGGCGCATTTTTCGTGATGGGTTCGGCCAAAGATGAAATGCGCCGGAATCGGGACCCGCGGCGATGGTTTTCAAACACACCCGATCGCTGGCGGTCGGAGATGAAACTGACGCCGGATCAGGAACAGAAAATCCGGCCGATTTTGCAGCAGATCGACGATGAGCTGACCAATTTGCGCGCGGTGGATCTACGCGAAACGGAAGGAATCCTTTCGCGAGGGGAAGATCGAATCAACGGAATCCTGACGCCGGAGCAGCGGTCACGACTCCATCAAACTTTTGAGCAGCGCCGGAAACGAGTGCGCGATTGGCTGGGCGTGAACGATCAGGATAAGCAAGTCGACTGATCTTTCCGGAGCGGGTTGGACAATCTCGCTCCGCCATTCGATTAATTCGCATGCTGCCGGTCGAACACGACGATCCGATCAACGCCAAGATCCTCGCTATTTCCGAGGACAAGATTGAGGGATTCGTTCGCGAACCATTTGAAGAAATCGCGCGCCGCTCGGGGGTGGATGTCAATGTTGTGATGGCGCGGATCGCGGCCATGTTGCGCGCCGGAACAATTCGCCGCGTCCGGGAGACGCTGCTCGCGACAAACCTCGCCGACGGCGCGCTGGTGGCGTGGAAAGTTCCCGAGGACAAAGTCGAGAGCGCGTTTGATTGGATGTTTCAACGCGATCCGTTCTCGGGTCACGTGGTCGTGCGTTCGACAGAGACCGCGAG
Source organism: Chthoniobacterales bacterium (assembly GCA_035716295.1). Lineage (GTDB taxonomy): Bacteria > Verrucomicrobiota > Verrucomicrobiia > Chthoniobacterales > UBA10450 > AV40. Next base: position 1,580 of record DASTJU010000336.1, read on the forward strand.
CGCCGGCTCCGAATACAAACTTTGGACGACGCTGAAAGTGCCGCACGGCTTTTCCCTGCAGAAACATTGCGAGTTGCTCACGCAAAAAGTCGGCGCTGAAAAATTTCGGATCATGCCGGCGAAAGGAATTTTCACACTCGGGGTCGGCCACGTTCGACGGAAAACGATCGAGCCGGGAGAGAAAGCGGATGAACCGGCGAAGATGATTCGGACGGAGGTTGTCGATCTTAACGAGCACGAGTGGAACATTTTGCTGGCGTTGAAGCGCGAGCTCGCGCCGGAAGAAATTCGTCCGAATCCATGGGCGTCGCGCGCGAAAGAAGCCGGAGTCAATTTGGACGAATTTTATCGGGTGGCCGAAAGTTTAAGCGCCCGCAAGATCCTCGGCCGCTTTTCCACGTTCTTGGAACACGTGAAACCGTCGCAGACCGGAGTCCGCGTCACGCGCTTCAATGCTTTGTTTCACTGGGCTGTGCCCGCCGGACGCGAAATCGAGACCGGCGGCGAAGTTGGCCGGCATCATGTCCTGACGCATTGTTATTGGCGCGAAGCCGGCCCGGAATTCAAGAACGTCAATATCATGGCGGTCGCGCACGGCACCGATAAACAACGGCTCCTCGATCACAAGGCGGCGATAGATCGACATCTCGACTCGCGCGGCATTCCGGTTTCCTACACCAACGTTTTCTGGGGCGGACGAAGTGAAATCAAACCATCGGAAATTTCGCCGAAAATTTACCGGGAGTGGCTCGGTGGAATGACGTCGGAAGCGGCGTGAGTTTGCGCTTCGTCTTGCTTTGAAATCGCTCATCGAAAAAGTCCGCAACGGTCTCGATCTGAACAGCGGCGATGTCGATCTAGCCGTCGCACAGTTGTTGTCTGATCAGGTTGATGACGAACTGAAAGCCCAGTTTCTGACCGTGCTGCACAAGAAAGGTGAAACGGCCGATGAAATTGTCGCTTTCGTCAGGCAACTTATAAAGCGCGCGGTCGACCCGATGATCGATCCGGCGCAATTGTCCGGACCAATGATTGACATTTGCGGCACGGGCGGGGACGGCCTCGACTTCTTTAATGTTTCAACGACGGCGATGTTTGTCGCTGCGGCTGGCGGTGCCGTAGTGGTGAAGCATGGAAATCGTCGGGTGACGTCGAGTTGCGGCAGCGCGGATGTTCTCGAGCAACTCGGGATCGAGATCGACCTCGCGCCCGAACAATTACAGGAAAGTCTCAAGCGACATGGCCTCGGTTTTCTTTTCGCGAGAAGCTATCATCCGGCGTTTCGGGTGCTGGCAGAGATGCGGCAGCGCCTGGCCCGACAAAATACCCGAACGGTTTTCAATCTGCTCGGGCCGCTCCTGAATCCAGCCCGTCCGTCGCGGCAGTTGATCGGTGTGTTCGATCCGCGGTTGACCGGGATCTTCGCCGAAGTGCTCCGACAGCTTGAACGCGAACATGCCTGGGTGGTGCATGGTCTGGGCGATAATGGCGCGGGCATGGACGATATTTCAATCAGCGGCGCGACCACGGTTGCCGAGTTGATTGATGGAAAAGTGAATTCGGCAATCCTGGATGTGAGTTGGCTCGGCGTTCCGCGCGCGTCGGTCACCGAATTGCAGGGTGGAGATGCGCGCGCCAATGCCGAGACTATCGACGCAATTCTTTCGGGAAAAATTAGCGGCGCGAAACGCGATATGACACTCGTCAATGCCGCCGGCGGCTTTGTCGTTGCCGGACTGGCCAAAGATTTGAAAGAGGGGATCGATCTGGCGCGCGAAGAGCTCGATAGCGGCCGCGCGTTGGAGAAATTGCGGGCGCTGCAGAATTATCGCGCAAAAGCGTCACGATAAGAGCGGTCGAGATTTTGCAGAAGCGCGGCCGCGAATCGGTGCCGATCGACTTCACGATCTAGCGCGATCGCCAAAGAAATTGCGCGCGCGCGCAGTTCCTCGGAAAAATCTTCGGGGCCGTGATTCACGTTCACACCGATCCCGACGATCGCGATATGCGGCGCGCTTTTTTGGGCGCGCATTTCAACCAAAATGCCGGCGATTTTTTTTCCGGCGACAACAACGTCGTTCGGAAGCTTCACCGTTGCCTGAAGCGCGAATGCTTTCGAAATCGTCTCGGCGACCGTGCGCGCGGCCCATTCAGCCAGTTGTGACGACTCGCCAATGTCGATCTTCGGTCGCAGCAAAATCGAGAACCAAATTCCTTTGCCGACGGCGGATTCCCAGGAATTACTGCGCTGGCCGCGGCCTGCGATCTGGCGTTCGGCAAATACAGCCAGGCCCTCCGGCGTCGTTGGAGAAGCCCGCTCCAAAACGGAATCGTTCGTTGAAGTTGTCTCGTCGAGCACAACAATGTCGCGGCCAATGATCGCACAATCGAGATGAGCGCGGAGTTTATCCGCAGTCAGCGCGTCGAGTGTTGTCATGAAGTGAGTGGCGTTAACTCGAGGGAAAAATCGATCGCCCGGGCGGAATGCGTCAGCGCGCCGATGGAAATGTAATCGACGCCGGTCGCGGCAATTTGGCGGACATTTTTCAAGGTGACGCCGCCACTCGCTTCAAATTTCACTTTGTCTTTCCCGAGCGCGATCGCCTCTCGAATTTGCGCCGGTTTCATGTTGTCGAGCAGAATCACGTCGATGCCGTCGATTTCCAAAAACGCGCGCACTTGGTCAAGCGCGTCGGCCTCGACTTCGATTTGCACATTCGGCTTCGCCTTCCGAAATTCGCGCACTGCTTTGGCGAAAGAGTCGAGTCCGTCGTTCACCGCAAGATGATTATCTTTCAGCAGGACCATGTCGAATAAACCGAAGCGATGATTGGCGCCACCGCCCGCGACCACGGCCGCTTTTTCGAGTGCGCGCAGGCCAGGGGTCGTTTTACGGGTGTCGAGAATCTTGACGTGTTCGTTTGCGGCAGCGTCGACAAACTTTCGCGTCATCGTCGCGATCCCGGATAATCGCTGCAAAAAATTCAACGCCACGCGCTCTGCTTTTAGAATTGAGCGTGCCGATCCGCAGACTCCGATCACGGGTTCGTCGGGATTCACTTCGCTCCCGTCTCTTCGAACCACTGTGATCTCAGCCGCCGAATCAACGCGGCGAAAAACTTCGGCGGCTGTTTCGGTGCCGGCGACAATGGCCCGCTCGTGAACAATAATTCGCGCCGTTGCTTGTTGATTCTTCGCAACGAAAAAATCTGTGGTCACGTCGCCATCGCCGATGTCTTCGCGCAAGGCGGCGTCGATTGGGTCGACAAACGACGGTTTCATGGAGCCCCGATCAGGGTTGGCGCCTGATAAATGCGATTGCCGCGAACGTAAGTTTCGAGATTGGCGTGGGGTCCGCCTCGGTAAATACAAAGCGCGACTACATCCTCGGGCGCAAGTTCGGCCAAAGCGGCCTCATTTGGATAAGGTAAAAGCGCCGCCAGATCGACAACGATCAAGTCTGCCTCTTTGCCGGCGTCGAGTGTGCCGATGATATTTGCTTTGCCCAGCGCGCGTGCGCCGCCCTGGGTCCCGAGATAAAAAGCTTCGCTCGGACGAAGCGGTCTCAAATTCGGTTCGTAGGCGCTGCGCGCTTTCTGCACTTCAATGGCCGCGCGCATCACCTGCCACATATTTAATTCCGGTCCGGCGGCCACGTCCGAACCGAGTCCGACGTTGATCCCGGCTTTCAAAAGTTGGTCCAGTTTCATCAAGCCGCTGCCAAGAAAAAGATTTGAGCTTGGACAATGCGCGATGCTCGACTGCGCCGCTGCGATCGCTGCGATCTCGCGCGGATTCAGGTGAATGCAATGACCGAGCACGGTGTGCGCGGTCAGCAGTCCGCATTTTTCATAAACATGAGTGTAATCCCGCGCGCTCATGTAAAGGTGATGCACCTTTTCCAGCTCCTCGCGATTTTCGGCCAAGTGTGTCTGCAGATAAGCGTCGAACCGCGCAGCGAGCTCGGCCGCGCTCCGCATCATTTTTTCCGAACAAGTGACGGCGAAACGCGGACTGAAGGCGTAATCGAGCCGGCCTTCCTCGGATCGATGCCATTTACGGCAAAGGCGCTCGCTCTCCATCAGTGAAATTGAGAGCACTTTTTTCGGCTGGAGCTGGCCGTAGGAGCTCAGGTCCATCATCATTTTACCGAGAATTGCGCGGATGCCGGTTTGTTTGGCGGCCTCAAATCCGATTTCGCAACTGTCCTCATAAATTGCCGCGAATGCCATCACCGTGGTTGTGCCGTTGCGGACAAGCTCTTGGAAAAACTGGGGCGCTTCCGCGCGCGCTTTCGGACCGGTGAATTCGCGCTCGACCGGGAAAATGTGTTGCCGCAGCCACGGCAGCAGCTCGCTTTCGCCGCGCGCGACGACGGAGTATTGCGGCAGGTGGGTGTGGCAATCGATCAGGCCCGGAAAAATTGCCGCCGTCCGGCGGTCGATCCAGCGAATTGAATTCGGTCGCAGCCGGCGAAGATCGTCGTAGTCGCCGATTTCCGAAATCCGGCCGTTGTCGATTAAGACAGCGCCATTGGGTCGGCCGCGTAAAGTGCCGAATTCCGGCGCATCGATTAGAAAGCCCCGCAGGCCGAACGGGCTAGTGTCGCTCTGCATAAACTGCGGGCGCTATCAAACCATTTTGGTTGGGCGCGCCGCAACACCGCAATTGACTCGGAAAGCATTCGCGAGTTGAGAGCCCTTTCCGCGCAAAAAAAAGATTCGGGCAGCGCACGCCAAGGAGAAACAGCAAATACAAGAAACGTGCAACTACCCGAATCGCCTTAACCTGTTAAATTGGACAGCGCCCGGCGGTTGCCGTTCGAATTATTTACGATTTTTTCGGACTGGGCAGACTCAACTGCGACAGCCACTTACAGCCTCATCTCCTCTTGGATCGAACCACCGACCCGCGCCGCCTCGTCCTTCACCTCCTGGAGGAGAGACTTGAATTCGCATTTTTCGAGTTGGGCGATCAGTGCCGGGTAATCCGGCTTGATCCGGAGGTCGTCGATCGCAAGCGGCAGCTCCATGTGGCAATCGAGCTCCACCATTTGCCGGTTCTGCCGGATTTGTTCGCGGGCGGCGGCGAGCTTTTCCCGGTTACGCATGCTTTTGACCTTGTCGATGTTCGCAAGCAGCGGTTCCAAGCCGCCAAATTCGCGCACCAATCCGGCGGCGGTTTTTCGTCCGATGCCGGCGCCGGGAATGTTGTCCACCGAATCCCCCGCAATCGCGAGCACGTCGCCGATTAATTTCGGCGGCACATCCCATTTCGCGGTCGCTTGTTCTTCCCCGAGCAACGCGAACGCGTCCTTCGGTGAAGCGAGCTCGGCCTTGGCCGTGGTGTAAACTTTCACGCACGGCCCGATCAGCTGATACAAATCCTTATCGTTGGTCGCCAGAACGACCTCCATTCCCTTGCGTTTACAGGCGGCCATCGCGTAGCAGCCCATTAGGTCGTCCGCCTCCGTGTTTGGGATCGAAATGTTTTTGAATCCAAGCAGCGGCGTGAGCTTTTGAATGAAATCGAGCTGCGGCACCATAGGCAGCGGCATCTCTTTGCGCGTCTCTTTGTAGGCCGGTTGCAATTTCACCCTCCGTTCCGGCATCCCTTCATCCCAAAACACCGCGCCCAGCTCCGGCTGCAAATGTTTGATCATCAACCGCAGCGTTTTGGTGAATCCGAAGATCGCGTTCGTCGGTTCGCCCCGGGAGTTAGAGAGGTTCGGGATCGCGAAGAACGACCGGTAAACGTAATAATGCCCATCTATTAAGAGAAGCTTCATCCCTGGTCTGGATTCTGGATGCGGGATGTTCCATGATCAAGCAATGGCCGAGCAATGGATCATTCAGGTTCAGGGAAAAGAATACGGTCCGGCAGATCTCGACACGTTGCGTGAATGGAAAGCCGACGGTCGCGTCCTGCCGGCGAATCCGGCTCGCATGGTCGATGTCGACCCGGCCGTCGGAGGCCCTTCGGCGATGGAAGCTCTTTGGAAAACCGCCGCCGACATTCCCGGCCTGTTTCAAGTCGAGCCACCACCGGTGCAAGTCGACACCGGAAGTCAGCCGTCAGCCGCCTACGCGCAAGACTCCGGCGAGCCGAAGGAAGTTCGAGATCAGAAATCGAAGAGTAAACCACCGACTCGGAACATTCTGGTCGAGACGTTCCGAATTTATTTTCGCGGTTTCTTCCAATTCTTTTGCCTCTCTTTGCTGAGCATCCTCCCGATTCTTTGCGCCGAGTTCACCAGTCGTTTCATCGACACCGCGCCCGGGGTGAACGTCGACCTGCGAACGCTCGTCGCCGTGGCTTTCGGATTGTGCATGCTCATATTGCGAATTGTTCTGATCCCGGTTTACATCGCCGGCCTCCAGATTCTCGCCGCCGAGCTAGCGACCGGACATCGTATCGGTTTCTTCAGCGTCCTGAACGGCGCCGTTAAATATTGGCCGCGCGTGGCCGGTCTCGGTCTCTTTATCTACGGCGTTTTCTTTTTACTGATCCTGTTCGCCGTTGGCATCGCGATCATGGTCGTCACGTCAGCAACGCTCTTCTCCATCGTGCTCGCGCTCGGCTTGCTTGTTTTTCAGGTTTGGTTGTTCGGCCGGTTCTTCATCAACGTTCTTTTCTGGCAACAATTCACCGTGCTTGAAAACGCCAACGCGACCGATGCGTTGCGTGAGAGCAGAAATCTCGCTCGCGGTGGACGCGATCTTTCCTGGTATCAACGCCCAATCTGGCGCGGCGCGCTCATCGTCTCGATTTGGTTCGCGTTTGTTCTCGCGATCACAATTGTTCCGCAGTGGCCGATGCTGCGCGACTATTTCGTCGAATTGATGCGCACCCAGGACCCGCAAGCGCTTTACCAAAAGATGAACGCCGCCCTCCAAACCCACGGAGTCGATTACACAGCTTTGGGAGTGAGTGTCTTGCAAAGAATTCTGCAACCGCTCCTCGGCATCGCTTTCGTCGTGCTTTATCTCGACAGCAAAGGCGACGATCGGCCGTAGTCCCCACGCTGGTTCGAGATGTTTTAGAACAGACTGTAGATAAACGGAGCGAGCACGGAGCTGTTGGCAAAGATCAACAAGCCACCCAGCAAAAGAAGAAAAATCAGGATAGGCGCGATCCACCATTTTTTGCGCTCGCGCAGGAAATGGAGGAATTCTTTAATGATCGCCAATTTACCCATAGCTGATCTTAAAATGGAAACGAGGCGCTTCCAAGTAAAGGCGTTTTAGTACTGCTGCTCGTAGCTCCCGGGCGTTTTCGCCTTCGTTTCGCGGGGAATCCAATAAGTCGTTGCGTGCAGGTCTCGCTTTCGATTAAGAAAATCTTTTCCGACTAAGCGGGCAAAGAGGCTGATTGGCGTGACGAGCAGGAAAAAAAATAAGGTGAGGATGACGTGCGACATGATGAATCCGAGCGCGAAAGCCATCGTCATCCACGCGATGTAAGGATATTTCAAAGCGCGGGGCCAGACCGCGCCGAACGCGATCAGGATCGCACCCGGCCAGAACAGGTACGGGTAATTCGCTTTGTGTCGCAGCAAAAGGACGAGACCGATCAACATCGCCACTCCGCCAACGAGCAGGCCGAACTTTCGAAGGTCCGGAATGTCTGTTTTCAGGTCGTTGATCTGCTGGCGAATGCTCATG
>DASTJU010000337.1:0-2552 GCA_035716295.1 Chthoniobacterales bacterium
CCGGACTTTGGCCGAATGCGGTTGCTGCGAGTAAAAACGAGATGGCCGTTGCGGCTGCGCGGTTCAACATTGCATTTATTGTTAGCTGCTTGCCGCGCTGAGAGCAATATCGCGCCGATAATGACAACCCTCGAACTCGACCCGCGCTGCGGCTTCATAAGCGCGGCCGCGCGCGGCCGCGATGGTGGACCCAAGTGCGGTTACTGCCAGAACTCGTCCGCCGGCAGTCACAACCTGGTTGTCCGCGATTTTTGTTCCGGCGTGAAAAACCTGGATACCTTCAAGTTTCGCGGCCTCGTCCAGCCCGGAAATCACTTTTCCGGTTTCGTATTTCCCGGGATAACCAGCTGAGGCCAGAACGACTGTCACAGAGACTCGTTTATCCCAGTCGATCGAGTGTTTGTCGATCTCGCCATCGATCGTTGCCTCCAGCAGCGCCAACAGATCGGATTTCATCCGTGGCAGGAGCGCCTGCGTCTCCGGATCGCCAAATCGGCAATTGAACTCGAGCACGCGCACGCCGTCGCTCGTAATCATCAATCCGGGATACAACAGACCGCGATAGGCAATTCCTTCTTTCGCCAAACCGCGCAACAACGGTTGCATAATTTCCTTTTCAAATTGTGACTGCAATCGCGCGTCCCAATTATTGGCCGGACTGAAGGCGCCCATTCCACCGGTGTTCGGGCCTTCGTCGCCATCGAACGCCCGTTTGTGATCGCGCGCCGATTCGAGCAGACGATAATTTTTGCCGTCAACCAGCGCATGAATCGAGCATTCGCTGCCGCGGAGAAATTCTTCGACTACAACTCGCCGCCCGGCGTCGCCGAACCGAGCCTCATTCATCATCGCTTCGATCGTTGACTTCGCGGTTGCGACATCGGGCGCGATGATCACGCCTTTGCCCAACGCCAGACCGTCAGCTTTGATCACGACCGGAAATTTGACCTCGTTGCAATAGTCGAGCGCTTCCTTGCTATCGGAAAACGTCCGCGCTTGCGCGGTCGGAACTTTTTGGGAACGCATCAACTCTTTGGCAAAGATCTTGGACGACTCCAGGCGGGCCGCGGATTTCGTCGGACCGAAAATTCGCAACTTGTCAGCGGTGAAAAGATCGACAATCCCCATTGCCAACGGATCGTCCGGACCGACCACAGTTAGATCGACATCATTCTGTTTTGCGAATCGAAGCAGTTGCGCCAAATCGGTCGCTGGAATCGCAACATTCTCCGTGATCACGGCAGTGCCGGCATTTCCCGGCGCGCAAAAAATGTGATCGACCGACGACGATTGTTTGAGTTTCCAAACCAGCGCGTGCTCCCGGCCGCCGCTGCCAATGACAAGAATTTTCATCGAGCGCATTCATTGAAAAGGCAGCGCTTACAAAAGACAAGCGCTCGCCGTTCGTCGATTCCGGCCATACGTGCGATTTTGACCGTTACTCTCTACTTGCCCGCAAAGCCTTCATGGCTACAAAGAAAGGATGTCGAAATCTCCCCCTTCAGTGATGGACGCCCAATGCCCATCGCGTCTCGTCCTCGATCGGATCGCGGACAAATGGACGGCGCTGATCATTCAATTGCTGTCGAAGCAGACGATGCGTTACGCCGAGCTCCAGCGCGAGATCGGCGGGATTTCGCAGAAAATGTTGACCCAAACGCTTCGCAGCCTGGAACGGGACGGTTTGGTTGATCGCAAGGTTTATCCGGTCGTTCCGCCGAAGGTCGAATATTCGCTTTCCAAACTGGGCCGGACGCTGATCGAACCGCTGCGTGGGCTTTGCCGGTGGTCGGAGAAACATCTGGCCGAGCTGCAAGCCAATCGCGCGCGGGCGAAGGCGAAAAGCGGTTCAGCCGAAAACTGAATCTACTCCGAGTTCAGCTCGAAATTGATCTTAACGTCGTAATGGTCGCCCTTGCCGAGACCCTCCGGGAGTGGCTCGACTCGGCTGACGTGATTCGCGAGCGCTTTGACTGATTCGTCGAGATCCGAATTTCCGGACGGCCGGACGACCTCGAAACCGGAAACGCGACCATCTTTTTCGATCCGAAGTTTTACCATCACGGAATTTTTCGCGCCTGCGGTCGCAACCGTAGTCGGTTGGACCCATTCGCTATAGAAGCGGTCGTGCAACATGCTGCCGTACCAACTGAACTGCGATTCACTGCCCGCTCCGCTCGCGCGACCAGCACCCGCGCCCGGCGCGGGCCCTTTGCCGCTGCCAGTTTGAGTCGCTGGAGATTTTTTTGATTCTTTCTCCTCGTTTTTCGCAACCAACGATTTTGCGATATCTTTTTTCTCGGTCTCGACATCAGCGTCTTCGCTCTCCGTTTTTTCCGGAGTCGGCTTCACGATCGGCGATGGCTTCGGAGACGCCTTGGCCATAACTAATTTCTTGGGCGACGGTTTGGGCGTGGGTTTCGGTGTCGGCTTCGGTGTCGATTTCGGCGTTGGCTTTGCTTTTGCGGTTGGACCTGGCTTGGGACTTCGAGCCGGCGTCGCAGTGGGCGTCGGCTTGGGTGAAGGTTTAGGTGTTGGCAGCTGAATCTCGC
>DASTJU010000338.1:0-2241 GCA_035716295.1 Chthoniobacterales bacterium
CTAATCAACGATCTTTTTCTACGCGGCCTGCCATTCAAAGAGCCTTCGCGCGTCGTCCATTTGTACGGCGGGGATAAGTCGCGCGATATCGTGGACCTCGGGATATCTGCGCCGCGTTACCAACTTTACCGCGATGGCCAGACACTTTTCGACGGCCTGGCTGCGGAGAATTTTTTTGCCTTTACCCTGACTGGACTGGGCGATCCCGCCCAAATTTTCGGCGGTCGATTGACGTCCAACTATTTTGACGTCCTCGGAGTTCGGCCAATTCGAGGGCGCAATTTTTTGCCTGAAGAAGAAGAGGGCGCGGATGTAGCACTGATCACGGAAAATTTCTGGCAGAAACGTCTTGGCGGCGATCCAAACGTGATCGGGCGAAGCATCACGCTCGACGGCACCGCCCATACCATTGTTGGCGTTCTTCCCAAGATGCCGGCGAGCTGGTTCGGAGCGAACCCGATTGCCGAGGTTTGGACAACAAAGCCATTTCAGATACCGGGGTTCAGCTACGATCGGATGATGCGTGGCACGAGTTTTCTTCGCGTGGTTGGGCGATTGAAAGCGGACGTCACGGTGAAACAGGTGAGGGCGGCGCTGCCTTCGTTTGATCAAAGTTACATCACGCAATACCCGAACAAGATCGACAGCTCGATATCGACGACGCTGAAAACGTTGCCTCAGGATGTGACGGAAAATTTGCAGGCGGGTTTTGCGACGCTTTTTGCCGCGGTCAGTTTTGTTTTGCTTATCGCCTGCAGCAATGTCGCGAATCTGTTGCTGGTGCGTTTCAGCGGGCGTCGCCGCGAGATCGCGCTGCGACTGGCCATCGGTGCATCGCGCACAAGCATTGTGCGGTTGTTCGTTTTTGAAAGTCTGCTCGTTAGCGTGATTGCCGGAGCTGCCGGCGCTTTCGTCGCGTGGCGGTTAGTGCCGCTCGTCCCGCGGATGGCTTCCAATTTTCTGCCGCTGGAGCCGAATACCACGACCAGTTTATCACTCCCGGTCCTCGCATTCACGATCGCCTTGTCGCTTTTGACCGGTTTGTTGATGGGGATCTATCCCGCACTGCAAGGCTCGCACTCGGATTTGGTTGAAGGTTTGAAAGAAGGCGGACGCGGAAGCAGCGGCAGCGTGCGCCAACAACGCTTTCGCAAGATCCTGGTCGGCGCGCAAGTCGCCCTTTCAGTCACTCTTCTTGCCGGCGCGGCGCTACTCATTACCAGTTTCCTTCGTTTGAGTCAGCAAAACATCGGTTTCCGCTCGCAAAATCTTTGGACCGGCGCGATCACATTGCCGGCGGCGCAATATCCCGACGCTTCGTCGCGCCAGCGTTTTGTCGAACAAACACTCAACGCGCTGCGCGATGTTCCCGGTCTCGAGAGCGCGACCGTCAGCGGCGATATTCCATTGGCTGGAGGTAACCGAACACTCTTTGCGCGCGCGGATCGCGACGTTCCACCGATCGAAAAACGCGCGAACGCGCCAAGCCATGACATTGCGCCGGGATATTTACGGACTTGGGGAATTCCGCTGTTGGCCGGCCGCGAATTCAATGAACACGACACCGCCGATTCGCAAAAAGTTTGCCTGGTCAGCCAGGCCGGCGCAAAAAAAGTTTGGCCGGGTGAAAATCCGATCGGCAAAACGTTGCTCGTCAGCAGCCTTGGCGTGCCGTACGAAATCGTGGGCATCGTCGGCGATGTTCGCTCAATCCGCGTGAACGAAGCGCCAGGGATGGAATTTTATCTGCCTTGGGCGCAGGAAAATTTTCCGTTCGCTAACATAACCGTCCGCAGCAATTTCAAAGTGGATGCGGTGACGAAGTTGGTGCAATCCGCTTTGAACACGGTCAATCCCGGTCTTGCCATTGCAGTGCCGCAAAGCATGGACGCGGTCGTGGCCCAGGCCCTCGGGCAGGCGCGGCTGATGATGTGGCTTCTGGGAATCTTTGCCGGCGTGGCGCTTCTTCTTGCCAGCATTGGAATTTACGGCGCCGTCGCTTACACAGTCGAGCAGCGCACTGGCGAGATTGGCGTTCGGATGGCGCTCGGCGCGCAAACGCGCGATGTGTTGCGCCTGATCGTCAATCAGGGAATGAAGCCGGTCGTCATTGGACTGGCGATCGGAGTTGTCTCGGCCTTTGCGCTCGGCCGATTGATTGCGTCGCAACTCTATGAAGTTTCGGCGCACAATCCGGCGCTGCTCGGTGGAGCGACCGTGTTACTTGCCGCGATCGCGTTG
>DASTJU010000339.1:0-3633 GCA_035716295.1 Chthoniobacterales bacterium
CTCGGTCTGCATGCGCGTCCGGCCGCGATGTTCGTTCGCATCGCCAGCCGTTATCGCGCCGAAATTTGGGTTTCGAAGGAAGGCGAAGAGGTGAACGGCAAAAGCATCATGGGATTGATGATGCTTGCGGCCGGCCAGGGATCGAAGCTTCACATCCGCTGCGAAGGACCTGACGCCGCCAAGGCGATGGCCGAATTGGAGGAATTGATCAATGCGCGCTTTAACGAAGATTGATTCCTCTATAGAATCGCACGCGGATGAGCGGCGATAACAAGGAAACCCGATTTCGCGGAGCAGGCGTTTCGCCTGGGCTGGCGCGCGGCGTCATTCATGTCGTGCGCGACGATCTCGACGACGTCCCCCGTTATCACATCGAACCGTCGCAGATCGGAAACGAGATCGCGCGCTTCGAGGCCGCGCTTGTGCAAACGCGCGTCCAGATTCTCGAGATGCAGCAAAGAATCGCGGAAGCGATCGGCGCCAAAGATGCCGCCATCTTCGACGCGCATCTGCTCGTGGTCGAGGACCGCACTTTGATCGACGAAGTTTTGCGCCGGCTCGAAACGGAGCGCTGCAACGTCGAATGGGCCTTTCAGGAAGTGGCCAGCAATTACGCAGAGACCTTGAGTAAAATCGACGATCCCTATTTGCGCGAGCGCGCGGTGGACATGCAGGACGTGACGCGCCGAATCGTTCGGAATCTGCAGGGCAAGGGGCCGAAACCAATGTTCTCGGCGGCCGAGCCGCACATTCTGGTCGCCCACAACCTGACGCCATCCGATACGGCGACCATGGATCGGGAGCTCGTCCTCGGCATTGTGACGGATTTGGGCAGCCGTACCTCCCACACGGCAATCATTGCCCGCTCGCTCAACATTCCTGCGGTTGTCGGTTTGCACGACGCGACCGAAAAACTCGAGAGCGGTCTGCACGTGTTGCTCGACGGTTACACCGGCGTGGTGATTGTCGATCCAACGCCCGAAACACTTTCCTATTACGGCGAGGTCCAGATCAAAAAAGGTCTGGTCGCGAAAGAGCTAAAGCAGCTGCGCGAGACGACATCGACCACCAGCGATGGACGCCACATTGTTCTTTCCGCTAACATCGAGTTGCCAAGCGACGTGGATTCCGTCGCGGAAAACGGCGCCGAAGGCATTGGTCTTTATCGCACCGAGTTTCTTTTCGTGAATCGTGACTCGCTCCCGAGCGAAGAGGAACAATACGAGACCTATCGAAAAGTGGCCGAGCAGGTGAAGCCGAACCCGCTCATCATTCGCACCTTCGATCTCGGCGGCGATAAACTTGCCGCGGGCGTAGTCGACGTCGGCGATGAGATGAATCCCTTCCTCGGTTGGCGCGCCATTCGTTTTTGTCTGGAAAACATCGACATCTTCAAAACTCAATTACGCGCGATCCTGCGCGCGAGCGCGGTCGGCAACGTGAAAATCATGTTCCCGATGATTTCGGGATTGGAAGAATTGCGCCACGCCAAAGCGGTCCTGGATGAATGCAGGAATGAAATTGGCGAAAAGAAAAGTGGCAAGATGGAAGTCGGCGCGATGATCGAGATTCCGAGCGCGGCGATTTCGGCCGACTCGCTCGCGCGCGAAGTCGATTTCTTCAGCATCGGGACGAACGACTTGATCCAGTACACGATTGCGGTCGATCGGGTGAACGAACGAATCGCGCATCTTTATGACCCGACGCATCCCGCAGTTTTGCGCTTGTTGAAAATGATCGCCGACGCCGCTCACGCGAACAAAATCTGGGTCGGCGTTTGCGGCGAGATGGCCCGCGATGTTGCGACGATTCCGATTTTGATCGGCCTTGGCATGGACGAATTGAGCGTCGGCGCAACCTCTGTGCCCCGGGTAAAAATGGCAGTGCGGAGCTTGGCCGTTCCGGAATGTCAGCAGCTGGTGGAGGAAGTGCTCCAATTGGAGACGTCGTCGGAAATTCTCGCGCGCTGTTTGGACCTCGCCACCAAACGCTACGGCGATTTGTTAGGGTAGGGGCGATTGAACGCGCCGCTTTGGCAGATGTCGATCTTTGGCTAAGTTTGCTCTCCTGCTCCCATGAAATTTTTCGCCCGGTTGCGCGGAAAGACGCGAAGTAAACTCTTTCGTTACGGATGGAAGATCACTCTTCTCGGACTGGTTGCCGCCGGCGGTCTCGCGCTGCTTCTTTTTTATGGCGCATGGGCGGCAAGCTTCGACATGAAAAAGGTCGGCGCCATGCCGGAGCGCAATACCGTTTTCGATGTCGACGGAAAAATCTACAGCCGTCTGGCCGGCTCGAATCGGTTGCGCGTTTCGCTCGATGAAGTTTCGCCGTTTTTCGTCGATGCGCTTTTGGCGCGGGAAGACACGCGGTTTTATCAGCATCCGGGAGTTGATTGGCACGGCATTTTCCGCGCGCTCGTGCGCGATATTTTGAGCGGATCGGCCAAGGAAGGCGCGAGCAGCATTACCCAACAACTCGCGCGCAACAGTCTCCCCCTCGGCGGTCGCAACATCAGTCGCAAATTGCTCGAAGCGATGGTCGCGTTTCGGATCGAGCACGAATTCACGAAAAAGCAGATCCTCGAGCTTTATGTGAATCGGATTTATTTTGGCGCCGGTTGTTACGGCGTCGAAACAGCCTCGCAAGCGTACTTTGGCAAGAACGCCTCAAAACTGAATCTGCCTGAAGCCGCCTTACTCGCCGGGTTGATTCGAAGCCCGAACCGATTTTCGCCGCTAAAAAATCCCGAAGGCGCTGCGAACGAGCGCAACGCGGTGTTGGATCGAATGGTCGATGTGAAAAAAATTCCCGCGGGGGAAGCAGCCCAGGCCAAGCTCGCCAAAGTCAACGCGCACCCGCGGCGCTTGCTTCAGATCCAGGAAAACTACGCGATGGACGCAGTCCAGCGCGATTTGAACCTGATCGCTACCCAAGACCAGATCGACAACGGCGGGTTGTTTATTTACACCACGCTCGATCCGAACGTGCAGAACACGGCGCAACAAGCGCTCGAGACCCAGCTCACGAAAATCGAGCACCAGGGAAATTTTAGTCACCCGCTCAAGGCAAATTATCATCCGCCGGAAAACGGTGAGGATTCCTCAATGCCGTATTTGGAAGGCGCGGTAGTTGCGATCGATAACAACAGCGGCGGGATTCGCGCGCTGGTCGGTGGCCGCGATTATTCGCAGAGCAAATTCAATCGCGCCTTGCCGCCGGCGAATCGGCAAGTTGGTTCCGCGTTCAAACCGTTTGTTTACACGGTGGCGTTTTCGGAAGGATTACTGCCCGGCGCGTCAATTAGCGACAGCCAGATTCAGCCGGGCGAAATCGACGGGGCCGGAACGTGGTCGCCCGCAAATTCGGACGGCACTTACGGCGGCACGCAACCGTGCTCTTACGGTCTGATTCATTCGCGCAACACCATGAGCGTGCGCGTGGGCCAGTTCGCCGGACTCGACGCTGTCCAAAAAATCGCGACCACACTCAATCTCGGCGACAACATTCCGCATGGTCCGGCCATTTATATCGGTGCGTTCGAAGCCAATCTGAAAGATCTGACCACTGCTTACACGGTTTTTCCGAATGCCGGTGTGCGGAAGCAGGCCTACATCATCGAGCGGATCGATG
>DASTJU010000340.1:0-2785 GCA_035716295.1 Chthoniobacterales bacterium
ATGGTTCGCGGCGTAGCGGTTCCATAATAGTTGAACAGTCCCAAATCCCGCTTTTGTCCCAGCAAATACGCCACCGCCCGCTGGGATGTCCCGCGCGCCGTAGCCGATTCCGAACAGAAAGAGAGAGAAAAAAGAACTTGGGAAGCCGTGAAGGTGACGTCGATTGGCATGCTCTCGTCCGGGGCATCGAATTCCCAAACATCGGTCACAAAGCCACCAGTTGGAGTTTGACTCGCTGCGAGAAAATCGAGGCCGTTTTGAATTGCGAAGGAAGCCTGGACTCGCAATTCGTCCACCGAAGATCGACACGCGAACATCGGTAAAACGGTGAGACAAACAATCGCGGTCCAAAAGCGGCAGCCCATGCAGGGGCGGAAATAGGGATTTCGCATGGCCGTGTCAAGTTGGGCGACTTCTCAATCGCGCCAACCGCGGGCAATCAAGAGCGGGATATTTTCGTGGCTGTTCACCCCATTCATTGGACCGACGACTATTTCGCCGTCGACTACGTGTTGGCGCAGGAACACGCCCAACTGGTTCGACCACGCATAGGTGTAAGCCTGCCCACTCCAGCCAAATTGCGGATCGGGCGCGGGCGACAGCGACAAGGGACCTTTTCCCTCCGATGGCTGCGCCCCGCCAACGAGCCAGACCCGGTTGCCGGCATGCAATGTTTGAGAGATGGCGGAGTAGAGATCAGTGAGTCCGTCCACCATTTCCATTCTCGCTTTCATCAGATCATAGCGATGGATCCGTTTTTCGCTCAATTCCGGCACCGTCATCCAGTGCCCTTGTCCATGATAGTACCAACTGAAAGACGGAGCGAGGAACCACGGGTTCACTACAATCAAATCTTCCGGTTGCGCATAGCGCTCCAATCCGCGGGCGAGAAAATCCATCGTTGTGTCGCGCTTGAGAATTTCCGGCCATGCAAAAATCGGGAAACTGGCGGCCAGTCCAATAACAACCAAGAGTCGGCCAGCACGCACCCAGACAAACCGCGATAACATGCCGATTACCAACTCGGCAGCGGCAGCCAGCAAACAGAGAAGTGCGACGTAATAACGGGTTTCGGGGAGGTTGTGCAGTCTCCAGAGAAAAATGAAATAAAGCGGACCGGCGATAAGAATCGTCAGCGCGCCAAAAACCAGGAGATTTGATTCAGCAACGGAATCGCTGCGCCTTTTTAGCACCCAAGCCGCTACACTCGAGAATAAGAGAATTGCCAACCAGATAAACGGCGCGACCGAGGCCGGATCGCCGCAGGCCAATTTGAATGCCTGCCAAAGTTCCGTGAGCGCGGTCGGGCGTTGTAACGCGATCGCCCAATCGCGGATTTCAAAGTAGGTGAGAAATTTTGGAATGTAGGAAAGCGCGCAAATTGCGGCGACGAAACACAATGCCAGCGCCCATTTGAATTGCCTGCGAAAAACGCAGATCGCGAATGCAGCCAGAAGCAGTGCAGGAATCAGCGCGGCGTCGAAGTACAAGCATTGCATGCTCGCGAGATAGGAAACGAACATCGCGCTTAGTCGAAGCGCGGTTGGTCTGGCCACGAACATCGCCGTTAACCCGAAAGCGAGAACAACCAACACCCCGCCGAGGCCGTAGCCGCGGATCCCCGTTCCGACGGTGAGAAAGGTAATGTTGAGGCCGAGGAGCGCCGGCAAAATCAACGGCACGTCGCCGTTCGTTTTTCGCGCGTTAAACCAGGCGACGGCGAGAAGTGCGAACCCGACCAGAAATCCAAAACAACGCAGGCTCGCGTCGCTGGTTCCAAACAGATTTGTGAAGAGACGAACGGCAGTCGGGAAGAGAATCGGGAACGAAGTGAATTTTAGATTGTGAAGGACATCGGCGAACGTCGGCAGCCGCGCCAACGCCACCGAATCGCATTCGTCGCGCCAGAGTGCGCCGGCATGCGTCGCGCGGACAAAGAAAACAAACAACACCGTTGCTGAAAGAAGGATCGCAACGATCCACTCCGCATATTTGATCAGCTTGGGATTCACGTTCGCTCTCCGATTGGCCGATTGAAATGACTGCGGCGGACTTTGTCGTGGAAAAAACGCCTTGCGGGGTTGTGAATAAGTGTTAATAAGTCGCCGGCGATCACCTTGACCCACGCTGAACTTCGTAGCCTCGCCCTGGCCATTCTCGCGGCCTTCATCGCAATCATTCTCCTCAGCGCTTGCGAGACCACAACAACCTCCACTCGCGCGCTTCCGGCTTACGAACAGCCTCTGGTAAGAACGGATTTCCAAAATGTCCGCACCACTGCCTACACTCATAGCGAAGCTGATCACACTCAGTACGGTTCGCGCAACGCGCTCGGCGGCGAACTTCACGCAGCCGGGCCGGCGATTCATCGCGCCGAAAATGTGAGGCGCGCCGGCGCGATCTCGGACAGCGACGATGTCGATGTAATCAATATTTCAAATACCGATGCGAAGTTGCAGCCGTTCTCGATCAAGGAAAAAAAGGCGACGCGGGTGACGACGACTGCAACAACAACGAAAACGACGACCGTGCGCGGCGCCAAGCGCGCAGTCGCGGTGAGCAAGCCGTCGAAAATCGGGAGCGCCGCCGCCGATTGGGGCCGCTGGCCAATGGGCACGACGTTTCGATTGCTGTCGACCGGACAAACTTATCGGGTTGAGGATTACGGCTGGGCGTTGAGCGGCCGAAACACGATCGACCTATATATGTCCAATCGGCGCGACATGAACACTTGGGGCGCGCGCCAGGAACCGATCCAGATTCTGCACTGGGGCGATTCGCAACA
>DASTJU010000341.1:0-2984 GCA_035716295.1 Chthoniobacterales bacterium
TGGCGACATCGGCCGGTTCGACGAAGATGGTTTTCTTTACATCGAGGGCCGGCTTTCGCGTTTTTCAAAGATCGGCGGCGAAATGGTACCACACGAAGCTGTCGAACAAAGGATCATCGAGTTGCTCGGATTTTCCGGGAAAGAGGAACGCGTAATCGCGATCGTCGGGGTCCAGGACGAAGCCAAAGGCGAAGCGCTAATCCTCCTCGCTGCGGTTGATATCGATCTTGCACAGCTGCGTGACAAACTTCGAGAAGCCGGTGTTCCCAATTTGTGGATCCCGAAAAAAATTTGCCGGGTAGAATCAATTCCTGTCCTGGCCTCCGGAAAACTCGACCTCAAAAAATGTCAGGATCGCGCGATCGAGACATAACCCATTTCATGATCGGGAAGATTTTCCATTCAATTGCCAATCGCGCGGCGTCGCTGTCCATGAAGTTACTCTTCGGTTACTCGGCGCGCATTTATGTGGTTGGGTCCGAGCATTTGAATCGCGCTGGGGGATTTCTGCTCGCTTCAAATCACATCAGCCATTTTGATCCGCCCATCATCTCATCCGTGGTCCGACGCAAGATCGATTGGATGGCGATGGCCGAATTTTTCCCGGTTCCGGGTCTCGGACATTTTTTGCGGGCGGTGGATGCGTTTCCAGCCGCACGCGATCGAGCCGATCGCAAAACGATCCGGTGCGCGATCGAGCGGTTACGAAATGGCCGGATCGTCGGTGTTTTTCCGGAAGGCGGCATTCGCGATGGCGCACGTTCGCTGCTTGAAGGCGCGCCACTGCGCGCTGGAGCATCCACCCTCGCGCACATTGCGGGCGTTCCAATCGTGCCATGCGTAATTCTCGGAAGCGACCGTCTCTACGCGAAAAGAAATTGGCTGCCGCTTCGGCGAACTCCGATCTGGATCGGTTTCGGTCGACCCATTTCGCATTTTCCCGAATTGGAGAAATCAGTCGCTCGCGCGCGCATTGAGAAAGAGCTAACCGACGCGTTCCAGCAAATCTACGCGGAGCTGCGGGAAAAGTTTCAACTGACGAGCGACGATCTGCCGCATGCGCCGCGAGAACGGATGCGCTCGCATCCGAAAACTCCTCGTCGCCCAATTCATCGCGCTACCGCGACTGCAGTCGACTTCGCCATGTGCGTATCGATGAACTTGGTGCAATCGCGCCACCGCTTAAATGGTGGAAGCGCGGAGGAGATGGAGCGCTACGTCGTCGAATGCGAGAAACTGACGCCGCACGAATATTATGCCGCGCCGCAGGATGTCGATCTTTTCCGCGCAATCAAAGACGCCAAGGGCGCGGCAATCACCTGGCGCAGTCCAATTGAAACAAGATTTCCTAGTAACAACGTTGCGCGCGCAGATTTCTTTCCCTGCGCGCGCGGAAAAACTGCGCCGACTGTGATCATGCTTCACGCGTTGATGTCGGCGTCGCACATCGGTTATCGGCGATGGGCCGCCCGGTTCAACGAGCTCGGATGGAACGCGTGCTTTGTTCATCTGCCGTATCATTATTCGCGCGTTCCGCCCGGCCACTGGAACGGCGAACTGGCGATCACGGCGGATTTGACTCGAAACGCCGAAGGGTTGCGCCAGAGCGTAATCGAACTGCGCCAATTGATCGCGGCGTTGCGCGAAGATGGTTGCAGCGAGTTCGGAATCCTCGGCACAAGCTATGGCGGGTGGATCGGCGCATTGCTCGCCATGGTCGAGCGCGATTTGCGCTTCGTCGCGCTGATGTGCCCGATCGTGAATGTCGAACATGCGATTTGGAAAAGTCCCGGCAGCGCATTCATGCGACGCGAATTACGCCGCGCTAAAATCGCGCCCGAATTGGTGGCGCGGCATTTTCATCTTAGCTCGCCGCTACACAATTTGCCGGTGTGCGATCCGACACGCATCCTCTTTGTCTCGGGCGATTTCGATTTGATCGCACGCCCGTCCGATATCGACGCAATTCAGCAAAAATGGCGCGGCTCCGAATTGCTCCGAGTCCCGCAAGGCCATTTCGGGTATCGCATGATGCGCGACACGATCACGCGACTGAAAGAGCGCGACCTTTACGGCGAATCGCCGTAGTCCAGCCAATGCTTCGCGTCCATAATGCCGCGCAGCTGCTCATTGTCCGCTGAGAGCGCGGGCAACCATTCGCTGATCAACTCGCGTCGCCACCATCCTTTTTCGCCAAGCGGCGCGAACCGATAACGATAAAGCCGGGCGCGGATGTAATGCGGCGGTTTGTCTGGAAAGGGATTATTCGCCAGCAACGACAAGGTGTCGGGATCATTATGCAAAAGCTTCCAAACAAAATGGAACGTCCACGGGTAATCGGCGGGCGAAGCCATGGCCGCGAACCAGATTTGCCAGTCGATGCGCGGCTGATAAGGCGCAATAAACGACGGACGCCGGTTGGGATCTCCCGGCTTGGCTACGAACTCATACTCTTTCCATTTGGTGTCGCCGGTAATGACTGCGTCATCCGTTCCTTCAAAAACAATTTCGTCGCGTTCGCGCCCAACGACTCCGAATGCGCCGTAGCTATTGACCAGATCGAGTCTATTAAACGCCGTATTCATCATCTGGCGGCGCGAGACCAGATTGCGCACGGGATCAATACTCAAGCAAGCAACCAGGATCGCCAACGCGATCGGGACGGCATTGATGATGCGCGACGGTTGTGATTCTTGCGCAGCGCGCTCCGCGCGTTTGACCAACCGCTTCGGCAAGATGTGTCGCAGCAATGTGTCATCAAAGCAGGCAAGGAATGGAATGATCGTGAGGTAATTCAGGAACGAAAGGTTGCCGCTGATGATGAGAAAGATTTGAAAACTGATAAGCAAGACGCCCGCGACGTGTCGCGCCGTTCGCGGGCCAAACGAAAACCATGGAACTACTAATTCGATAAAGTGGTTCCAAAACGTTTCGATTCGATGAAACCAGTGCGGTAAAAGATGGAGATAGCGGCTGATCGGGTT
>DASTJU010000342.1:0-7063 GCA_035716295.1 Chthoniobacterales bacterium
TTTAGCAAAGACTTTCCACATCGATGCGATCATCAGGACGATGAACACGGCTTCGCAAATCCAGAAAACTGGTCCGGGGGCGTGTCCCGAGGTGGAGTAATCCAACGAAGTTTCTTGCGCTAAAAACGAACACGGCACGAAATGAATCAGGGATATCATATATCAAATAAGACGTTGACCGTGCAGGGTTAACGAATGGCCTGGCAGTGACAAGGACAATATCTGGCCCTGAGCACAGGCAGGATTTTAATTAATTGCCGCCGTCGTCTTAGTGCGTGCCCAACGGAATTGAATCAGCGATTCGTTGCAAAGTGTGCGCAGTAGTTTCTGGCAAAAGGCCGTGGTAGCTGGATCCGACCGCCGAAGTATTGAAGATGGTGCGAAACAAGATCGCGGCCGCAAGGTAGGTGCCCGCCGGCGAAGGGTGTTGCGTCCCATCAAGAAGCTCGATGGTCGGAGCGTCAATCCTGGCGTGCTCGAATCCAAGACCGACCGGCGCCAGCGTCCCGCCGATGGTTTGTGCGAGAGATGCGTAGGCCGAATTTAGTCGCGCTTGCATCTCGGCGGGAGATCCTCCCGAGGTCGCGTCTTTATAGTACGGATCGCCGGCCGGTCGTGCCCAGGTTGAAAGTAAAACCGTCTTGGCGGCAACGCGGTCAGCGTCCGTTTTAAAAAGGCCGGCGTAGTAAATGAAATTCCGCGGCGCCAACAGCGGCTCGATGCTTTGACCTTGAAGTATCAGAAAATTCGGACGCAGCGCGCGCAATCGCGAAAGCGCTTCGCCTCTTTTCCAATGATCATAAAGAAAGGCGCCGCCCGGCGTGTTCGAATGAACATCGACATCAACGTGGAGCGATGACCCGGCCGCGAACCGTTTGAACGTCGTCGGCAAATCGTTCGCCTGGGTCAGACTGTTTCCGACGAACAAAACCGAAACGCTGGCCGCTGCGGCGATCCTTGCGGCGAGAAGCAAGAAGATCGGGAAACTGATTTTGCAAATGCGCGGCATTTCGCATCATCTGGCGCACAACCCGTGCCGTTGGTTTTCTGCTTCCTACTTTCTAGTTTCTTTAGCGCATTCCGGTGTCGCACTGCCACTCGACCTTGGTCATCTGTCCGGCGGCAACATCGACATCGAACGGTCCATAGCGCCCGATTCCTTTTTGCTGATCTTTCTTTGTGACCGTGTAATGACCGGGCGTAAGCGAGACCTTGAAACGGCCCTGACCATCGGTCGTGAACTCTGCGATCGCGCCGTTTTCGTTACCGACAACAAAGGCCGCATTGGCCAGCGGCGCCGAACTCGTCATGCCGGGGCGAACTGGGCCGGGGTGAGGCCCAACGGTGATCACGCCTTCGAATCCAGTGTCAGCTGTTTCAGGCATGGGCGTTGATGTCGGTGATGTTTGAGCATAGCAAAAACCGGCAAACATAAGGAAACCGACTAAGCTTAAGTGTTGAAGTCGCATAGATACTTCGACGGCTGAAGTCCCCAATTGTTTAAAGGAAAAATAGGAAATGTTTGTCGATCGGATCAAAGTTCTTGCGCAAGCGGGCAGTGGCGGCCGTGGCTCGGTCAGTTTTCGGCGGGAGAAATTTGTGCCGAAAGGCGGACCCGATGGCGGCGATGGCGGTCGCGGCGGCGATGTGATTCTGCGCGCGGACCGGCACGTTGATAATCTCTCGAACCTTTTCTACGAGCCCATCATCAAGGCGAAAAGCGGCGGCAATGGAATGGGCAAGAAAATGCATGGGCGATCTGCGCCGTCGAAGATAGTGAAGGTGCCGGTCGGAACAATTGTGTGGCCTGCGGAAGAAAAGGAACGCCAAGCCCCCAAGGCCCAACGTTCAATATCGAATCCAGAAGATGCGATTGTCGATCTTACGAGCGACGGCCAAGAGTTTCTGCTTTGCCAGGGAGGTGCCGGCGGGAAAGGCAATGTCCATTTCAAAAGCTCGCGCAATCGCGCTCCACGTGAATACACCGAGGGCGAAGAAGGGGAGTCAGGCCACTTTCTACTGGAGCTGCATACGATCGCCGACGCGGGGTTGATCGGTTATCCGAATGCCGGCAAATCGACTTTGCTCCGAAAAATCTCCGCGGCGCGACCGAAAGTCGCCGCCTATCCCTTCACGACACTGCATCCAATCATCGGCGTCGTGGAATTTTCAGAGTATCGACGGGCAACGATTGCCGACATTCCCGGCTTGATTGAAGGGGCGCACCGTGGCCTCGGACTCGGGCACGAGTTTTTGCGCCACATTACGCGCTGCCGGATTTTTCTGTTCGTTGTCGATGTTGCCGGAAGCGAAGGCCGCAATCCGGTCGAGGACCTCCAACAATTGCGCAAGGAGCTCGATCTCTACGATCCGCTCCTGTCACAGCGTCCGTGGTTTGTGATCGCGAACAAAATGGATCTGCCGGGCGCGGAAGAGAATCTTCAGGCGCTCAGCAAAAAGTTTTCCAAGATCGACATCGTGCCGGTTTCGGCGGCGACGGGCGAGGGGATTGACGAATTGAAGAAGAAGTTAGAGAAATGGCTTGAGCTGTAGCCGTTTCGCTCTGCGAAACGCGCACGCGTCTCGGAGCGACGCGGCTACATTTTTTTGCCGAAAGTCGCTTGTCATTCGGGCAAAAACGGCTTTGGTATTCGCGTCAAGATTCGCGGCTCGATTTCGGAGCGCGAGAGATCACGGGGGGGATGCCCGTCCACTTGGCTGACAATCGAAATGCGCAACCGTTATTTACTGATGTCGATCCTGGCGCTGATGTGTGGCGCAGCACTGGCGAGCTCTGCATTTGCGGCGGAACCGCCAGCGCCGGCGCAAGTTGAGCACGAGGGCGTGCCGTTAAAAGCCGCTCCGCTGGTTCAATTCAGCCATTTTGCGATCACAAATTCGATGCTGGTGACCTGGCTCGTCGCCGCCGGCATCATCATTTTCGCGCAGATTGCGACACGCACAATCAAACCCATCCCCAGCGGCATTCAAAATTTTTGGGAGTGGCTGGTCGAAAGCCTCCACAATTTTTTGGAGTCAATCATCGGCCGCGAGCTGGTGAAGAAAACCTTTTGGTTCTTTGCCACGATTTTCATTTTCATTTTATTCGTGAACTGGGTCGGTCTGTTGCCCGGCACCGGAACCATCGGCTGGGGCCACTACGATCCGACCGGCAATTTTCATGTTGATCGGCCGCTGTTCCGTGGTGGTAACGCCGACTTGAACATGACCACGGCGATGGCCGCAATATTCTTTCTTCTCTGGATCTTCTGGGCGATTCAAGCGAACGGCGTCGGCGGATTCCTCCGTCACATTTTTGGCCCGAAGGGCGAGACGTCCGGCTTTATGAAGGTCCTGATGGTGGTGATCTTCTTCATGGTCGGATGGCTGGAAATTGTTTCGATCCTGTTCCGTCCGATCTCGCTCAGCTTCCGACTGTTCGGAAACATCTATGCAGGCGAGAGCATTTTGGAGGCGATGTCGACCATGGTTCCCATGCTGTCATGGCTGATTCCGATTCCGTTTTACTTCATGGAATTGCTCGTCGGAATCGTGCAGGCGCTCGTTTTCATGCTACTGACGGCTGTCTTTACTCTTTTGATCGCGCAACACGAACCGGGGCACGAAGCACATCACTAACAATTTCGGCGATGCTTGTGGAAAATCTGCGAGCGCGCCAAAGCAAACCTACAAACTATGATACTACCATTATTGGCGGAACTGACCGGAAACATCGGAAACATTCACGTTGGTCTTGCGGCGTTAGGCTGCGGCATCGGCGTCGGCCTGACTGGAATGGGCGCGTCGTCGGCGGTGGGACGCAATCCCGGAGCGGCCACACCTATTTTGGTGCAGGCGATCCTGGCGATCGCTTTCACCGAGGCGATCGTGTTTTACGCGCTCTACCTAGCGCACAGCTGAGTTTTCGTGCGGCCACGTTGTCGCACTGACGTTTAAATTATGAATCTGACATTCTTCGCCGCGGCGAGTTTCACCGATACGTTGAAGGAGACGGCGGACACGTTTGGCTGGAATTGGGAATTGTTCCTTTCGCAGGTGATTAGCTTCACCATCGTTGCCTTTCTCCTGCGGCGGTTTGCTTACAAGCCGATCCTGGCCGTGCTCGAAGATCGTCGGCAGAAGATCGAAGAAGGAATGCTGAACGCGGAAAAGATCAGAAAGGAACTGGCTGAAGCGGAGAAGCGCTATCACGAGATTTTGGCAAAAGCCAACGCTGATGCGCAAAGAATGATCGACGAAGCGCGCGAGAGCAGTTCGCATCTGGCTGAGCGGAAACAGCAGGAAGCAATCGCGGCGGCAGAGCAAATCGTGGCCAAGGCGAAGGAAGCGGCAGCCCTCGAGCATGAGCGGCAAATGCAAACATTGAAACGCGAACTTGGCCGGCTGGTCGTTGATACGACCGCGAAGGTTACGGGCAAAGTGCTCACACCTGAGGACCAAAAGCGCTTGCAGGAGGAAGCCGCGCGGCAAGTTGCCTGATGAAAATCAATAAGGAAATCCGCCAGCTTTCCCGTCAAATGTTGCGCGCCAGTTTTACTGACGGACAGCTCGACCGCGGCAAGATCTCGTCGCTCGTGCAAACGCTCATTTCAAAGCGTCCGCGCCATTTCATAGCCGGGTTGCAGTACTATAAGCGTTTGCTTCGGCTCGAGGTTGAGAAGAGACACGCCAGAATCGAAAGCGCGACCCAACTGAATCCCCAATCGGCCTTCGATATTGGCGCGCGCCTCAAGAAAAAATATGGCAAGGATCTGACCACCGAGTTCGTTGTCGATCCAACCCTTCTCGGCGGCGTGCGCGTGCGCGTGGGCAGTGATGTCTGGGACGGTACTGTGCGCAACCGCCTGGAACGGCTTCAACAACAACTTTAACCAACCAAAATCATGAGCAGTATTCTTGAAGAGATTGAAACGAAAATCGCCGGACTCAAAACATCGACATCCAAGAGTAATGTCGGCGTAGTCCGCGAAACCGGCGACGGCGTTGCCCGCATCGAAGGATTGAGCGATGTCATGCTCAACGAAATGATCGAGTTTCCGAACGGCGTGTTCGGGCTCGCCTTGAACCTGGAGGAGACCGAGGTCGGCGCGATTTTGCTCGGCGAATCAACCAAAGTTTCCGAAGGCGACGAAGTTAAAACAACGGGAAAACTTCTCCAAGTCCCTGTTGGCAAAGCGCTTCTCGGGCGCGTTGTTAATACCATCGGGCTGCCCCTCGACGACAAGGGGCCGATTAAGACCGAAACATTTTATCCGCTGGAAAAAATTGCGCCGGGCGTCATTAAACGCCGCAGCGTCAGCCAGCCAGTTCAGACCGGAATCATGGCGATCGACGCGATGATTCCAATCGGCCGGGGCCAACGCGAATTGATCATTGGCGACCGCGCGACCGGAAAATCGACGATCGCGATAGACACGATCATCAGCCAGGCGCGATTGAACAAGGCCGCCCAAGAGGAAGGCGACAAGAATTACCGGCCGCTTTACTGCATTTACGTCGCGATCGGTCAGAAGAATTCCAACGTCGCGCGCTCGCTTGATGTTCTCGAACGCGAAGGCGCGATGCCGTACACGACAATCATTTCCGCGCCTGCGTCGGACACCGCGACGAATCAATATCTGGCGCCATTCGCCGGGGCAGCGATGGGCGAGTGGTTCATGGACAATGGAATGGACGCGCTCATTATTTATGATGATTTGTCGAAGCACGCGGTCGCGTATCGCCAGGTCTCACTGGTTCTGAAACGTCCGTCCGGGCGCGAAGCTTATCCCGGCGACGTTTTTTATCTCCATTCCCGTTTGCTCGAGCGCGCGGCGCGAGTAAGCGACGAGTTCGGTGGCGGATCGCTGACCGCTTTGCCGATCATCGAAACGCAAGCGGGTGACGTGTCGGCTTACATTCCGACGAACGTCATCTCGATCACCGACGGCCAGATTTATCTGGAGACCGATCTTTTCTATCAAGGCGTGCGCCCTGCGATTTCGGTCGGTTTGTCGGTCAGTCGCGTTGGCTCGGCTGCGCAGATCAAAGCGATTAAACAGGTCGCGGGCAAAGTGAAGCTCGACCTCGCGCAATTCCGCGAGTTGGCGGCGTTCGCGCAATTCGGTTCCGATTTGGACGCTGCGACCAAGGCGCGGCTGGAACGCGGCCAGCGCATCGTCGAGTTGTTCAAGCAGAAGCAATACAACCCGATCCCGGTTGAAGACCAGGTCGCGGTGCTGTGGGCGATGCAAAATGGGTATCTCGATCCGGTACCCGTCGATCGCGTGAAAGAGTTTCAATTAAAACTTCAGGATTGGTTGCAAACGCGGAAGGAAGATTTGCTTAAGGCGATCCGCGAGAAGGGGCAACTCGATCAAGATCTCGAATCACAGCTCAAGAGCGCGCTCGAGGACTTTAAAAACACCTGGCAATGATTTTCGCCTAACGAGCCAATGGCAAACACACAGGACATACGGCGGCGGATCAAATCGATCCGTAACACCGCGCAGATCACGAAGGCGATGCAGATGGTCGCGGCTTCAAAGATGCGCCGTGCGCAGCAGCAGGCTCTGGCCGGGCGTCCTTATGCCGGGTTGATGAACAAAGTGCTCGTTTCGCTGCAAAGGCGGACGGATCCGACGCTGCATCCGCTCCTCCACATTCGCGAGGTCAAGAAGGAGTTGGTCTTGATCATCAGCACCGACAAAGGGTTGGCCG
Organism: Chthoniobacterales bacterium; assembly: GCA_035716295.1. Taxonomy (GTDB): domain Bacteria; phylum Verrucomicrobiota; class Verrucomicrobiia; order Chthoniobacterales; family UBA10450; genus AV40. The sequence goes on from DASTJU010000342.1 coordinate 6,721, forward strand.
GCGCCCTGAATACGAATCTTTTTCGGGAAGCGGCAAATTTCGAGCAGGCGAAAACGGCGTTTGTGGTCACCGGAAAGAAAGCGCGTCAGTTCGTTGCACGAACCAAACGCGAGCTCCTGGCTGATTTCGAATTGAAGGACTCCCCAAGTTTTGTCGAGACCAAGGCGATGGCGAAGTTTGCCACCGAGAGATTTCTCAATCGCGAAGTGGACAAGGTCTCCGTCCTCTACACCCATTTCATCAACACGATTAATCAGCGTGCGGTCGTACAGACGCTGTTGCCGATCAGCAATTTCGATTTGCCCAAGGGCGACTCAGCCGAAGGCGCGGCGGAAGATGGGGA
>DASTJU010000343.1:0-2744 GCA_035716295.1 Chthoniobacterales bacterium
TCGTCGCCCACCGGTGGCTGATTCCGGTTCGAAGAGCACGGTGTAGAGATACGGAAAGTTCTCGAGCTTCAATCGGGGAATCTTTCGCCCGATGAAATGTTCGATCGCCTGTAACGCCGCGACTTCTTCGCCGTTCATGAGGGTGAACGCGTCGCCGACGTTTTGCGCGCGACCGGTGCGACCGATGCGGTGCACGTAATCCTCCGCATGTTCCGGCACGTCGTAATTAATGACGTGACTGACGCCTGCGATATCAAGTCCGCGCGCGGCAATATCGGTCGCGACCATGACTTCGTATTTGCCGGATTTGAATCCTTCCAGCGCCTCGATGCGTTCGCGCTGAGTGCGATTGGAGTGCAAGACAGCGACGGAATGATTTCCCTGTTTCAATTTGTTCGCGATCCGATCGGCGCCGTGTTTGGTTCGAGAAAAAATGAGCGCGCTATCAAAATTGGTTCGTTCGAGCAACGCCATGAGGAGATCGAATTTTTGCTCGGCAGCGACCGGATAAACCGCGTGGGTCACGGTTTCGGCCGGCGAACGGCGCACGCCAATTTCCACTAACTCGGGATCGCGCAGGACCCAGGCGGCGAGACGCTCGATTTCTGGCGGTAGAGTTGCCGAAAACAAAAGCGTTTGGCGATCAGTCGAAATTTGTTCAACGATCCGGCGGACATCCGGCAAAAATCCCATGTCGAGCATGCGGTCGACTTCATCGAGCACGAGAATGCTGACCTGGCGCAAATCCATCGTGCGTTGTTCCAGCAGATCGAGTAGCCGGCCGGGCGTGGCGGCAAGAACATCGACGCCGCGTTTAAGCTCTTCGCGCTGCTTCCCGTAACCCACGCCGCCGTGAACGACCGCAGCGCGTAAATCAGTGAAGCGACCATAATCGCGGAACGCGGTCTCGACTTGCGCGGCCAGTTCGCGGGTGGGCTCAAGCACGAGGCATCTGAACGCGCCGTGTTTCGCGAGAAGTGTGAGAATTGGCAGCGCGAACGCCGCCGTTTTACCGGTGCCGGTCTGGGCGGTACCGATTAAATCCTTGCCTGCGAGAATGATCGGGAAGGCGCGAAGCTGGATCGGCGTCGGCTCGGTAAAGCCCATCGCCTGGGTGCCGCGTACAACTTCCGGCGAAAGTTCGAAATTATTGAATGACACGGTTTGAAATTACGACCGACAGTGGTTGAAGCAACGAGACAAATGCAGATGTCGATCTTTGTTTTGGCGGATACTCATAACAAGCTGCCGCAAAAAATTATCAATCTTGCGCGCGACGCGGATGAGATTTGGCATCTCGGCGATGTGTGTGATGAAATCATTTTGGATGAACTGCGCGCGATCGGCCCGCGGGTCACGATTGTGCGCGGAAATTGCGACAGCAATTTCGAGTGGCCGCTGGTTGTCGATCTTAAGCGAGAGAGCTTGAGATTTCGGCTGGAACATATTCCACCAGATGTGCCGCCCCACGATGTCGATGTTGTTTTGCATGGTCACACGCATGTCCCGCGAAATGAAAAGCGCGGCGGCGTTCTGTTCTTAAATCCAGGCTGCGTAACGCGACCCAACCAGGGTTCGCCCGCGAGCGTGGCGTGGCTCGAAATCGCTAATGGGAAAATAAACTGGCGATTGGTCGACCTGTAGGAGCGCGAAATTATTTCTCCTCGCCCGATTTTCGGCCGAACCAACGCCGCTTCTTCTTTGGCTCTTCCGCTGCAGGCGCTTCTTTTTCCTTAGCCTTCGGCTCTTCGTGCTTTGGTTCTTTTTGTTTCGATTCGGCTTTTGGCTCTTTCTTTTTCGCCTTCTTGTCTTCAGCCGGTTGCTCTTCGACCACCACGGCGGCGTCGACCCATTCGATGAATGCCATCGAAGCGGAATCGCTCTTGCGCTGGCCGAGTCGCACGATGCGGGTATAACCGCCGTTGCGCTCGGTCGATCGCGGCGCGATTTCGTCGAACAATTTTTTGACGGCGTCTTTGTGGCGCAGCGCCGAGAAAGCCGTGCGGCGGGCGTGGATCGAACCATTTTTGCCAAGCGTGACCATTTTTTCGGCAAGCGGTCGGACCGCTTTCGCTTTTGCCAATGTGGTTTTGATCCGCTGGTGCTCGATCAAACTGCAAACCTGATTGGCAAGCAGCGCTTTGCGATGCTCGGCTTTGCGGCCCAGCTTCAGCGTCTTCTTCTGATGTCTCATCGCTTTGTCTCGATCTGATTACTTCCGTTCGGTCGGGACGACGACAGCGGCGCCATTTCCGCTCGCGCCATCAGGCCCGCCAGCAACAGGCTCCACCAGTCCGGTCTCGAACTTCATACCGAGACTCAACCCGAGCTGCTGGAGTTTATCTTTAATCTCGTTGAGCGATTTCTTGCCGAAGTTGCGATACTTGAGCATTTCGCTCTCGGTCTTTTGCGCGAGCTGGCCAACGGTCGTGATGTTGGCGTTGTTCAAACAATTGGCCGCGCGCACGCTGAGCTCGATTTCGTTCACGCTCATGTTGAGCAGCTTCTTGAGCTTGGACTTCTCTTCGTCCTGCTTGTCCACGACTTCTTCGAATTCCACGGCGCTCTTGTCGTAACCGACAAACACATCCAGGTGATGCGCGAGAATCGCCGAAGCCTGGAGCAGCGCGTCATCCGGGGTCAATCGGCCGTCGGTCCAAACTTCCAAAATGAGCTTGTCGTAATCGGTGCGCTGCCCGACACGGGTATTCTCGACCGCGTACTTCACGCGGGTGACTGGTGAG
>DASTJU010000344.1:0-2440 GCA_035716295.1 Chthoniobacterales bacterium
GCCGATTCAAGCGGCCATCGCCGCGGGCGATGACGAGACCGGAATCACGGTCATGTACATGGATGAAGGCCTCGACACCGGCGACATCCTGCTGCAACACAAGATCGACATCCGGTCGGACGACACCGGCGGTTCGCTGCACGATGGGCTGGGCGAGATCGCGCCGGAATCGCTGCTTAAAGCGTTGCGAATGTTGGAGAGTGGAACTGCGCCGCGCGTTCCGCAAGACACGTCGCGCGCCACCCTCGCGCCGAAATTGGAGCGGGAAAACGGACGCATCGATTGGAACGAACCGGCGGAAGCGATCGAAAGAAAAATCCGCGCCTTCAATCCCTGGCCGGGCGCTTTCGCAAAGATGTCGGGTCGCAATTTGAAAATCTTTTCTGCCAAGGTTGTCGATCTTAGCGGGAAACCGGGAACGATTTTGCGGAGCGAAAACGAGATCGTCACTGCCGCGCGCGAGGGCGCCTTGTCATTGGGCGAAGTGCAGTTGGAAGGAAAACTGCGCATGTTGGCGGCGGAGTTTGCGCGCGGGCATCGCGTCATTTTGCTTTCCAAAGATTAGCGGCTCTTGTTTCATCTCACTCGCTGCCATGAAGACGGAAGCGCCCGCTTATAAACGCATTGTGCTCAAGTTGAGCGGCGAAGCGCTGCAAGAGCGCGGCGGCCGGGATAACATCTCGCCGCCAATTGTGCACGAGATCGCGAAACGAATCGTGGAAGTGCACGACCTCAATGTGCAGATCGCGGTCGTGATTGGCGGCGGCAACATCTGGCGCGGGCTGACGGCGGCGAACCGGGGCATGGATCGCACCACCGCCGATTACATGGGCATGCTGGCAACCATAATCAACGGCATGGCGTTGAAGAGCGCGCTCGATCAACTCGGCGTGCAAACGCGCGTCCAGACCGCGATTGAAATGAAAAATGTGGCCGAGCCATTCATTCTCGGACGCGCCATTCGGCATCTCGAGCTGGGCCGCGTCGTGATTTTCGTCGCCGGCACGGGCAATCCCTATTTTTCCACCGACACGACGGCGGCTTTGCGCGCGAGCGAGATTCGCGCGGACGTGATTTTGAAGGCAACAAAGGTGGATGGCGTTTACGATCGCGACCCGGCGGTCGATCCAAAGGCGCAGCATTACGACAAGATCACGTTCACCGAAGCGCTAACGAAACGATTGCAGGTCATGGACTCGACGGCGTTCAGTCTTTGCATGGACAACAAGATCCCGATCATTATTTTCGATATGAACAAGCCGAGCAACATTCGCGACGCCGTGCTCGGGCGGAAAGTTGGGACACTGGTGAGCGATTAGAAATTCAGAAAATGACGAGCGAAGAAATTCTTTTCGAGGCGGAGATGACGATGGAAAAAAGCGTCGACTACATGGTGCACGAGTTCGCGAGCGTGCGTACGGGCAAGGCGTCGCCGGCCCTGGTCGAGAATGTCGATGTTCACGCCTACGGCTCGAGCATGAAATTGAAGCAACTCGCGCTCATTACCACGCCGGAACCGCGCCTGCTCGTGGTTCAGCCGTTCGACGCCGGCACGGTGCAGGATATCGAAAAAGCGCTAAGAGAATCGAAGATCGGCATTACCCCGGCGGTCGATGGAAAAATTATTCGCCTGCCCATTCCGGAATTGTCCGAGGAGCGCCGTAAGGAGCTGGTGCGTTCGCTCGGCAAAATGGCCGAGGAAGCGCGGGTGCGGGTGCGGAGCAATCGGCGCAGCGCGCTGGACGAAGCAAAGAAACTAAAGGGCGGCGGCGGCCTGACCGAAGACGGGTTGCGCGATCTCGAAAATGACGTTCAGAAGTTAACCGATCGTTTTGTGAAATCGGTCGACGATCATCTCGCCCGAAAAGAGGGCGAGGTCATGAAGGTCTAAGAGTTAAAGCCTGACCAGATCGAGCAGGAACTGGCACCAGAGATAGACCATACCGCGCCAGGAATATTTCACATCGCCATCGGCCGTCGGTTTCAAAACACCCTTGTCGATGTTGTGCGCGATTTGGTCCCGCAGATCGTTCTCGATCTCAGAGTGAATGCGATCTTCATCCAGCGGATCAAGTCCGCCGATGTCGATCTCGTTGTCGCGCAAGAATTCACGGTGGCTTTGGTAGAGCTGCCAGAATGATTGATCGGGCCGCTGGCGGTTGATGCGGAATTGCGGGGTCAATTTGAGGCCGTAGGAAAGCGGATAATTCCAGGTGGTCCAAATGGTGCCGCCCTTGCCGCGCGAGGAAATGCGCAGGTAATAAAACGAGAGATCGTGTTGCTCGTTCAAACAGATGGTGGCCTGGGCCCGGTCTTCTTCTTTGTAAAACAGGCGAAAAAATTGGCGGTAATCTTCCCAATCCCAGCCCGTGTCATCGACATGGACGAAGCCGGCGTTCTCGATTTCCTTGGTAATGTCGTTCAGGGTGGGGAAGAGATC
>DASTJU010000345.1:0-3300 GCA_035716295.1 Chthoniobacterales bacterium
GGTCGTTTCTGCTGCGCTGATCGGCGCTGGTTTCGGTTTTCTTTGGTTTAATTGTCACCCCGCGAAAGTTTTCATGGGCGACACCGGCTCGCTCGCCATCGGCGGGTTGATCGGTGTGGTCGCGATTTGCTGCAAACAAGAATTCCTGCTCGTCGTCGTGGGCGGCGTTTTCGTCATCGAAGCGGTCTCGGTGATCCTTCAGGTCCTGAGTTTCAAACTCACCGGCAAACGCATTTTCGCGATGTCGCCGCTCCATCATCATTTTGAGCTGGTTGGTTGGAAAGAGAACACCGTCATCGTACGGTTCTGGATTCTCTCCGCAATCTTCGCCCTTCTTGGACTAGCGACTTTGAAGTTGAGGTAAAAATTGCGTTACCGAAATCAAAATGTCGCAGTGCTCGGGGCCGGTTTAAGTGGAGCGGCCGCTGCTCTCCTGCTCAAAGCCGAAGGCGCAAACGTCACCGTCCTGGACAGCGCCGACGAAAATAAGCTGCTCAAATCGACGATCGACAATTTGCGCGCGCAGAAAATCAACGTGACCTGCGGACCGGCGGCCGATCAGGATTCGGGCAAATACGATTTCGTCGTCGCGAGTCCCGGAATCGACCCGGCCTCGGCGCTGGCGCAAAATTTCTCCTCCCGCAAGATCGACATCATCGGCGAGCTCGAGCTCGGATGGCGCTCATGCGAAACGCCGGTCATCGCGATTACCGGCACCAACGGCAAAACGACCACGACCGAAATGCTCGCGCAGATGCTGAACGATTGCGGACAGAAAACCATCGCCTGCGGCAACATCGGGAAACCGCTTTCCGAAGTCGCGGGCGAGAAAACTAAATACGACGTGCTCACCGTCGAAGTCAGTTCGTTCCAGCTGGAAGGGATCCAAACTTTTCGGCCATCGATCGCGCTCTGGTTGAATTTCGCACCCGACCATCTCGATCGTTACCGCTCAGTCGCTGAATATCGCACCGCGAAATTGCGGCTTTTTGAAAATCAGACAGCGGATGATGTCGCGATTGTGAACGCAGCCGAAAGTTTGCCTGAGCTTCGCGCGCGCAAGATCACCTTCAGCGCCTACTCGAATCGCGCCGATTTTCGCTTGGCCGAAGGCGCGATCGTTTTCGAAAACAAACCGGTCCTGCGCTTGAGCCAGACGAAACTGCGCGGCTCGCACAACATCGAGAACCTGATGGCCACGCTCGCGGCCGGTCACGCGCGGGGCTTGGCATTTGAGAAAATGGTCCCGCCGCTTTGCGCTTACGAACCGCGACCCCATCGCTGCGAATTTGTCAGGCAGATCGGCGGCGTCGATTACATCAATGATTCCAAGGCGACCAATCTGGATGCGGTTGAGAAAGCGCTGCTCGCCCAAAGCAAACCGGTCGTCCTGATTGCCGGCGGAAAAGACAAAGGCTTCACCTTTGAACCGCTTCGCGCGTTGGTAAAAGAAAAAGTTCGGTCGACAATTTTGATCGGCGAAATGGCCGAACGAATCGCCCGCGATTGGGACGGCGCCGTTGAAACCGAGCTAGCCACGTCTCTGGCCAATGCGGTCGAGCGCGCCCACGCTACCGCCAAATCCGGCGAAGTTGTTCTTTTTTCGCCGGGCACATCTTCCTTCGACATGTTCAAGAGTTATGCCGACCGCGGCGATCAGTTCCGCGCGCTCGTCCAAGCCATCCCTAAATGAAAAGGAAGTTCAAAATGCCAAAGCTGCTGAAATTCAGACGAAAAAAACTCCGCGCCACCGCCGTGCGGCGGCCGCTGCGCATCGGTGCAACTACGGCCGATTACGGCGATCTGGCCGAACCGAGCATGAAACTATCGCGGGCGTTGTTGATTGTGCTCCTGCTGCACGTGGTCGCGGTGGCAGGCATCATCGCGTTCAACGCGATCAAAACGCGTCAGGCGTCGCTACCTTCCGCGCCGTCGCAAACCACCGTCGGAATCGTTTCGGCCGATACCAAGCCGCAAGCGCCCGCCCCTAATCCATCAGCAGCGCCGAAAAACGGCACGAAGACGCCAGCAAAAGTTTCCGATTCGGGAAAAGTTTACGTTGTCGCGAAAGGCGATAATCCGGTCACGATCGCGAAGAAGTTCAAAGTTTCCTATGACGACTTACTTGCGCTCAATCACATCGATGACCCTCGGAAATTAAAGATCGGACAAAAACTTTTGATTCCGGACAAGCCGTCGAAAAAGAGCCCGTAGTTTCATGTATCGGAAAAGCGCTTACTTCCTCTTTGTTGCGGTGCTGGGACTCCTCGTCATCGGCATCGTGATGCTTTTCAGCACCAGCGCATTTGCGAAGGACAGCCATGGCGACCCTTACTTTTTCCTCAAACACCAATCGGTTTGGCTGGGAGTCGGACTCGCTCTTTGCATCGCGGCGGCGCTGATCGATTACCATTTCTGGCAGCGGACCTGGTGGATCTGGATCGGTATCGCCGCGATCACGCTCATACTTTGCTTCGTTCCACATATTGGAATGCGGATCAACGGCTCGCGGCGGTGGATCGGGTTCGGCCCGATTGGTTTCCAACCGTCGGAAATTGCGAAGCTTGCCGCTGTATTTTTTCTGGCGTGGTGGTTCGCGCGTTATGAGAACGCCGCCAATCATCCGCTGTTCGGCTTTGCCATTCCGTTGGCGATTGTGAGCGCGCTCCTCGGGCTGATTCTTTTCGAGGTGGACCTCGGAACAACCGCTTTGATCGGCGCAACCACGTTCACGCTCATGTTCGTTGCCGGAACGAATCCGATTTTGCTCGGCCTCCTCGCCATTACCGGAGGCAGCGTCATGTTCGTTGCCGCAACGCATGCGCGCATGGAGCGCCTGATCGCGTTTACCGATCTCGAACGCTACAAACAGGACGCCGGACTCCAGCAAATGCAGGCGCTAATTGCGTGGGGCAGCGGCGGAATGGAAGGACTCGGTCTCGGTAACGGCCGGCAAAAGATGCTTTACCTCCCCTACGCGCATACCGATTTCATTTTTCCGATGATCGGCGAAGAGCTTGGACTGCGGATCAGTCTGCTCGTCGTGTTTCTTTTCATCCTCGTCATTGTTTGCGGAATCGTGATCGCGTTGCACGCGAAAGATCGGTTCGGGTTGCTGGCCGCCTCGGGTGTGATCTGCCTGCTGGCGTTGCAAGCCGCGGTGAATATCGGAGTCACCACTTCGCTTTTGCCGAACAAAGGTCTGCCGCTTCCGTTTATCAGTTACGGCGGATCGAATCTCGTCGCCTGCCTCTTCGGCGTCGGACTCTTACTGAACATTTATCGACAGGCCGTTTTGGA
>DASTJU010000346.1:0-2165 GCA_035716295.1 Chthoniobacterales bacterium
GACCGATAAAGGCAGCAAGATTTTCAAGATCGTGAACAAACTTCGCGCCGGCGTGGTTTGGGCGAACACTTACAACAAATTCGATCCGACCAGTCCGTTCGGCGGCTACAAAGAAAGCGGTTTCGGCCGCGAAGGCGGTTGTCACGGTCTGCTGCCGTACCTAACGCTTAATTGATTGCTCCGTCGCTTCCCGCGGGGCGTGGCTTTTTTAAATGCGGATGAATTACGCGCATCAGTGAACGTGAACATTCTTGGCGTATCCGCTTTTTATCACGACAGCGCAGCCTGCCTCGTGCGAGACGGGGAAATTGTCGCCGCCGCTCAGGAGGAACGGTTCACTCGCAAGAAACATGACGCCACTTTTCCGAAGAATGCAGTCGCGTACTGCTTGGGTGAAGGCGGTCTCAAAGTCAGCGATCTCAACTTCGTCGCGTTCTACGAGAAGCCGTTCCTCAAGTTCGACCGTATTCTGCACAGTTATCTCGCGTATGCACCGTCCGGCCTGAAAAGTTTTCTCATGGCCATCCCCCTCTGGATCCGGGAACGGATCTGGATGAAAGAGCTGATCCGGAAGGAACTCGGCTGCGATTGCAAAATTATTTTTTTGGAACACCACGAATCGCATGCGGCCTCGGCGTTTTTTCCGTCGCCATTTCCGGAGGCGGCGTTTCTGACAATCGACGGCGTGGGCGAATGGACGACGACCAGCTACGGCGTCGGCCGCGGAAAGAAGATCCAAATCCTGGGCGAACTGAACTTTCCACATTCACTCGGATTACTTTATTCCGCGTTTACCTATTTCACCGGGTTCCGCGTCAATTCCGGCGAATACAAAATGATGGGACTCGCTCCCTACGGCGAACCGAAATACGTCGACCTGATCCTCCGCGAGCTGATCGACCTCAAGGCGGACGGGTCGTTCCGGCTGAACATGAAGTATTTCAATTACGGCGTCGGCTTGACCATGACGAACGCGGCGTTCAATCGGCTCTTTGGCCGGCCGCCCCGCAAACCGGAGTCGAAGCTCACCCAAAGCGACATGGACCTGGCGCGCTCAATTCAAGACGTGACCGAGGAAATCATGCTTCGAATGGCCCGACATATTCGCCATGAAACCGGTCTGTCCAACCTTTGTCTAGCCGGCGGAGTCGCGCTTAATTGCGTGGCTAACGCACAGATTCTGCGCGACAAAATTTTCGATCGGATCTGGATTCAACCGGCGGCGGGCGACGCGGGCGGCGCGCTCGGTGCGGCGTTGTTCGCGTGGCATCAGGTGCTCGGTAACGAACGCCAGGCCGATGGCACGAACGATTCGCAGCGCGGTTCGTATCTGGGCCCTGCATATTCCAGCAACGAAATCCGCGCGTATCTCCAGACCCAGAAGATTCCGTTCACGGAATTGACCGATGAACAACTTCCGGGAAAAATCGCCGACCTGATCGAGGCAGGCAAAGTGATCGGCTGGTTTTACGGTCGAATGGAATTCGGACCGCGCGCGTTGGGAGCGCGATCGATCATCGGGGATGCGCGCTCGCCTGAGATGCAGGAGCTAATGAATCTGAAGATCAAATTCCGGGAAAGCTTCCGGCCGTTCGCGCCATCCGTGCTGCGCGAAAGCGCGTCCGATTGGTTCGAGTTGGAGAGCGAAAGTCCTTACATGCTGCTAACCGCAGCCGTCGTGGAAAACCGCCGCCGTCAGATGACCGCTGGGGAGCAAGAATTGTTTGGCCTGCAAAAGCTCTTGAGTGTTCGGTCGTCGATTCCAGCGGTGACGCACGTTGACTATTCAGCGCGCGTGCAAACCGTGACCGCGGACCATCAGCCGATGTATTACCGGATGATCAAACAGTTCGCTGAGAAATCCGGTTGCCCGGTGATCATTAACACTTCGTTCAACGTCCGCGGTGAACCGATCGTAGCCACGCCGGCAGATGCTTTCACCTGTTTCATGCGAACGAACATGGATTACCTGCTCGTCGGCAATTTCCTGTTGGAAAAGAAAGACCAAAAACCGCTCGAAAAAGACATCGACTGGCTCAGGGAATTTGAACTCGATTAAACCGTGAGCATTCGCCAGCAGATAAACGACCTGAAAACAGACATTCCGGACCTTCGAAAGTTCGGCCTGCTGGTTGGCGGAGTGGCGATGTCGATCGGTCTCGTCC
>DASTJU010000347.1:0-2113 GCA_035716295.1 Chthoniobacterales bacterium
TCGCCAATTTCGAAATGGCACTCGCGAAAACATTCTTCAGCGATTGGGTTGGCCGCGGAATACAACGCCCGATCGGTCGGTCGATGGGTGGCGCCGAGCGAGGCAAGCCGAGAATTCGCCTCTTGCATAATTGCTTGTCGCTCGCTTGTTTCCGACGCGAGCATAAATTTCTGCGGCAGTTCCGCCAGCGGTTGCAAGATCGACAACCACTTTTCGCGCGCGGGACTGGGCGTCCAATTTCTTATGTCATCGAGCAAGACTTCCATTGCGTGGGGCTCGAGCGCCGGCACCTCGAGTGCCGGCTTTGAATTCTCATGATCAGCGTTAATAACGGCGGCGATAGCGTGAACCGTCCAGCGCTCCATGAATGCATCGCGGCTCGCGATGCCGGGCTCCGGTTGCAAGGTAACGCCGAAAACGTTTTTACCAATACTGCCCCAGCCGACCGGCCCGAACTCGCTAAAAGTGTCGTCCTTCGCGGCAACTCGCTGGAGATAGAGCAGCAAATGCTGCTCACGTTTACGGACAGCGGCATTGCGAGGCACCGGACCGGCTTCAGCTGTGACAGAAGATTGGAGCAGTGACGAGATGCGTTCGCGCATTCCTTCGGCCGCGAAAATCAAATAGCGAGGCAGAATGGTACGAGCAGAATCGAGCAGCATTTTTCGCGAGGCCTCGAGTTCACGGAGGAGCGCCTCGGCGAGGCGTGCCTGGTCGCTCGGCTCGATTTTGCTTTGTTTAATGACGAAGTCGCGCGCAGTTCTCGAAGTTTCGGGCGTAGCCAAACGTTCGACCATTTCAAAAGGCACGCCCGCCAACCGGATCAGGAAGAGTTTCGCGAGGCGATAAGGCACGCGTTCAGCAAAACCAAACGCGAGGGAACTGACAAGTGAAACCGCGCGAAAGAAACGCAGAGAATCGAGCGGCCTTCGAGCGCGCGCGCTATTTAATTAGGGGAAAGCGGAAGACGAATCGTGAAAACGGTGCCAGTGCCGGGTGTGCTTTCGACTTTGATCGACCCGTTGTGGTCTTCGACAACCTTTTTCGTGATATAAAGCCCAAGGCCTGTGCCGCTCTTGGCCTGCTTGGTTGTGAAATAAGGGTCGAAAACTTTATGCAACTGGCCGGCCGGGATACCAGCGCCATTGTCTTCCACGCGAAGATCGACATAAAAATCTTTTTGGGCGCAGGTGACTGTGACAATACCGCTTTTGTCAGGACAGGCTTGGAGGGCATTGATGATTACATTTTGAATCGCCCGATTCAGTTGCAAGGCATCTCCCAAGAGGACGCACGGGTCGTCACAAATCGTCACTAAAAAAGCTACGCCCTTTTGATCCGCCACAGATGCAAGGCCTTTGAGGATTTCCCGCAGCGTACCGGAAACGGAGACGGGCTTAGGCGGTGAAGCTTCGACGTTGCCGTAGCCTTGCCACATCGTAAGCAGTTCCCGGCAGGTGCGCACATGTTGCTCGATGATTTTTAATTCTTTGACCGAGCTGGCGCTCTCGTCTTCGTCAGATTTGTCAAGGCGTCGTGCGAGCAGTTGGACGTAACCCCAAACAATCGTGAGCGGATTACCAAGGTCGTGAACAAATTCGGCAGACGCCTGGCCGAGCGCGGCTAATCGCTCTTTTTGCGCCAGTTGTTGAAGCAAACGGTTGTTTAATTCTTTAATTTCGCCGGCGGCAGTTTCGCTCGTCCGATGCGCGCGGGTGCGTTCGACATTGCGATCAATGACCTGCTGCATTTCATGAGCATCAAAAGGCTTGCTGATATAATCGTTCGCGCCGAGCCGCAGAGCTTCCTTCGCAGTTTCAAGGGCACCAAAACCGGTGAGCATGATGACCGAGAGATTCGGATCGATTTCCCGGATCTGACGCAGACCTTCGATCCCGCTCATTCCCGGCATCCGAATATCCATGACAATGGTGTCGGGCTGCTTCTCTTTGAGGAGTTTGAGGCCGGCCTCGACGCAATCGGCGGTGTGGACCTGATAATTTGGTTTCAGGAGCATGCGCAAGCTTTCGCGCGGCCCCATTTCGTCATCAATAACGAGAATTTGGGGGAGTTCGGTCGCGGCGGTCATAATGCGGCTGCGGCAATAGAAGCT
>DASTJU010000348.1:0-2497 GCA_035716295.1 Chthoniobacterales bacterium
TTTGTGCGGCAAATACACTACGATTGGAGCGGCGAAGAGGGCGATCGGCGATGAAGCCGGGGCGCGCCAGGTTTTCGAGAAAGCAAAAGCCTACGCGGAGGAGGATATCAAACAAACACCGGCCGACGCTGGCGCTCACGCGCGCCTGGCAAAAGCGCTCGCCTGGCTCGGACAAAAAGAAGCCGCCCTGGCCGAAATCAAGCGCGCCCAAGAATTGTTACCGGAATCGAAAGACTCCTTTGAGGGGCCAACCATCACCGGCGCCGCGGCTGAGATTCACGGTATCTTCGGCAACGCTGCTGACGCGGTGTCGCTCTTGGATGGATTATTGCAGCGTCCGAGCGACGTGACGGTGCCGGTGTTAAAAATCAACCCAATTTGGGATTCGATCCGCAACGATCCCCGGTTTCAGGCGTTGCTCGACAAGTACGGTGCGAAAGCTTAGCGCCGCGATTTTTGTTCTGGTTGTTTCTTCCGCTGCGCAGGCGCAGTGGACACAAATCTCGTCCCAATCCGAGCCGTCCCCTTCGCGCGGTCTCGAACATCGCTACATCGTGGTCGAAGATTCCGCAGCCGGCGATCGCGCCTCGCTCGAGCTCGCGGTTTTTTCATCAAAATCGTGCCGCCTGCGGATCATCGATCAACCCAACGAACCGCGAGTGGATTTGGAAGAAGTAATGGGTCGCGGAAATTTCCTCGCCGGAGTGAACGGCGGCTATTTCGATCCCGACTACAGGCCGATCGGGCTTCTGGTTGCCGATGGAACAATGATCGCGCCATTGCAAAAAGCGCGTTTGCTCAGCGGCGTGCTTACCGCTTCAGCCAGGAAAGTACAAATTTCGCGCGTGGCCGAATTTTCGATGACGCAAAAACCGGACGCCGCGGTCGAGTGCGGCCCGATGGTTGTCGATCTTGGCAAATCGGTGCGGGGCTTGGAATCAACGCGCGCCGCCCGTCGCACTTTTGCCGCCGTTGGAGCGGGCGACAAAGCCGCTTTAGGATTTTGCTCGGACGTGACCCTGGCCGATCTCTCAAACATTCTTGCTGCTATCTCCATTCCCGACTTCAAAATTCAGCGAGCGCTCAATCTCGACGGCGGCTCTTCCAGCGCCTTTTGGTTCAAGCGAGCCAATGGGAGCGCATTTTCCATCGACGAGCAAAAGCCAGTCCGCGATTTTGTGGCGGTTGTGCCGAAATAAAAACGATGCGCACGTTCGGCGGATTCAGATCGGGTAACGAATTCTTTTACGGCGAAGTCGCCGGTGAAGATGTCCATGTTCTGGCGAATCCATACTGGAGCGACATCCAACCAACCGGTGATATTCGCAAGCTCGCCTCCCTCGATGTCGATCTTCCGGTCGCGCCTTCAAAGCTCATCGCGGTCGGATTGAATTACGCCGATCACATTGCCGAGATGAAACGGACGCCGCTCGGAACACCGTTGATTTGGTTCAAAGCGCCGAGCTCGCTCTTACCGCACAACGGCAATATTGAAATCGCATTTCCCGAGCATCAAACCGATTTTGAAACTGAGCTCGCGATCGTTGTCGGGCGGCGGGCAAAGAAGGTTTCGGCCGAACAGGCGCCGGATTTTGTTTTTGGTTACACCATTGGTCTCGATATCAGCGACCGCGACTTGCAGAAATCGGAGAAACAATTCGGGCGGTGCAAATCGTTCGATACCTACACGCCGATCGGTCCGTTCGTTTACACCGATGTCGAGGTTCGCGATCTGCCGGTGGAGTTGCGACAAAATGGAGAAGTGCGGCAAGAAGCACGCACGAGCCAAATGATCTACTCCGTCGCGGATATAGTCTCCTTCGCGAGCCAATCGCTGACGTTGATGCCGGGCGATGTGATTTTGACCGGCACACCGTCGGGGGTCGGACCGATCCGGGCCGGTGATGAATTGGAAGCGCGAATCGGTGATTGGCCGCCGTTGCGGAACCGCGTGGTCAATCCGCGGTGATAATCGAAACTCTGACTACATCCTCGGACAACGCCTGATGCGAAGTATAAGTGACGTTCGCCCAAGCGGAGCGTCGCTGAAGAAAAGTGAAAACTTTTGCTCGACTCATGTCCAACTGTTTTGGAATAAAGGGGATGTGCCGGGCAGTTAATTCAACTCCGCCGAAATTATGAAAACATTGCTTACTCTCTGTCTCAGCTTCATCGCATTGAGCGCGTTTGCTCAGCCGCCGCAGCGGCCTGGGCAACAACCGCCGCCACCGCCGAACGCACCACCAGCTGCAGGCGCACCCGCTCAGCCCGGTGCTCCGGCACAGCAACCGCCCGGCGCACCAGGACAACCAGGCGCGCCCATGCCGGGGGCACCCGGTCAACCGCCACCTGCCGGCATGCCGCCAGGTGCACCAGGAATGTCACCGGCAGGTCCCGTCGGCGCTGCTCCGGGATCGAGTGTTTCGGCAACGCTAACTCCGGCTGAGAGCGGAACACCGGCTCCGTCTGGGCATTTGTACGAAACGAAACTCACTGG
>DASTJU010000349.1:0-14389 GCA_035716295.1 Chthoniobacterales bacterium
GTGTGCTCGGTGTCATCCATTCGGCTTGTTGTTTTTTGAATTCAAGAAAGTCGAAGTAGTAACCACGATCTTTTTGTTTCTCAGCGCGAGCGAAAGCTTTCTCCGAAACGGAGAAAAGCGAGAAACCCGGCGGCAGCGCGAGCGCTTTCTGCGCGCCGGTCAGCATCACGTCGATGCCGAGCGAGTCCATCTCGATCTTCATCGCGGAGAATGACGAGACGGTGTCGAGGATGAGAACGACGTCGGGATATTTGGCGAGCGTGCAGCAAATTTCCGGCAAAGGATTCATCACGCCGGTCGACGTTTCGTTGTGAATCAGAGTGACGGTGTCGAATTTTCCGGATGCGAGCGCGCGATCAACATCTTTCTGGTCGATGTGCTTTCCCCAATCAACTTGCAACGGCTCAGCATTCTTTCCGCAGCGGCGGGCGACATCGAACCATTTATCGGAGAACGCGCCGCACATGCAGCAGAGCACGCCGCGACCGACCAGATTGCGGATCGAAGCCTCCATCACGCCCCAGGCCGATGAGGTTGAAAGAAACACCGGCTGTTTTGTGCCAAAGAGTGTCTGCAGCTTTGGATGAACATCGCGGTACAGATTTTTAAAATCTTCGCCGCGATGACCGATCATCGGCCGCGAGAACGCAGCCATCGTCTTCGCCGAAACTTCGACTGGTCCGGGAATGAAAAGCTTGTCGTGCGGAGTCACGCGTAAACGTTAATCGCTCGCGGTTTATTTTCGAATGAAACTGATGTCACCGCTGCGCTCGACCCTGCCCTTCTTTACTTTGGAGATATCGTCGTCGCGCAAACTAAGGCGCATGTCCTCCTCGACATCGTGTGTTGAGATATGGTTGCGGCGCATGGTGTCCAAAACAAAATCGCCATTCTCGATGACTACTTCCGGCAGACCTTTAATCAGGCAACCGAACCAATGCCAATGAAAGGCGATGAACGCGAGCAGACGATGCAGAAGCACAAGCATAAGTCCGCCACCGAGGGTGGCAAAAAATGCGGCGCTGCCGTTGATCGCGCGCGAGAGCACTGAAGCCAGGATGACCAACAAGACGGCGTCGAACGCGGTCTTGCGTGAAAGCGATCGCTTATGGCCCAACCGAACCATGATCAGCGTGGCAATAAATACGACCACGCCGCGCAGTGAGATTTGAACAAACGTTAGCTCTTCAGGCCTCGCACCTAAACCGAGCAATGGTCCGACAAAATTCCAGAATGCATTCATAATTTAGAATTTTATCGCCTGGAAAAGGCTTGGCGAGTGTATCTGGACCTTTGCCGCGCTCGCCAAGGGACGAGTTCGTCCGACTGGCGAACTTGCGCGGCCAAGTTTCGCATGGCATAAGAGCACGCTCGCGCGAGCCGGATCGGCCGCGCAAGCTCGACACTCGCTTATGCCCACAGAACCGCCATCTACCGACGCCGTAATTGAAGCGCAGGTCTTCTGGTTGCGCTTCCAAAAAGAAATCGCGGCCGCGCTGATCATCCTCATTCTGGCGATCGTCGGATTTGCCGGCTACCGATTTTACACACACCAGCGCAATTCCACCGCGGCCGAGTCGTTAGGCAAGGCCAAGAACCCGCAGGATTATCAAGACGTAATCGCGCGGTATCCGGGAACGCCGGCAGGCGCGAGCGCTTATCTGCTCCTGGCGGAGACGCAGCGTAATGAAAAGAAGTTCGCTGAGGCGAATGCGATGTTACAGGCGTTCATCGAAAAACACCCGGAACATGATTTCGTGCCGACGGCGCAGTTGGCGATGGCGGCGAATCTGGAATCGATGGGTAAACACGACGAGGCACTTTCGATTTATCAACAGGTGGCGAGCAAGTATCCGAATACTTACCAAGCGCCGCTCGCTCTCATTTCTCAGGTGCCTTTGTTGAAAGCGAAGAATCGAATCGAGGATGCGCGTCGAGTTTGTGAAGAAATCCTGACGAAATATCGGATGCCGGGGCAGCAAACTGAAGGGGTGCGCGACGACCGCTTGGAAACAGTTTGGGCAGGCGAAGCGATGCGGCAGTTGCGTTCGTTGAAGCCACCTGAACAGCCAAGGCCAACGGCAAGTTTGCCAGCCGGGCCGGGCGTACCGCCGATGATTGCCGCGCCAACCGCGCCGCCGTCGACCAGGCCGGCTGCAGCGGGCGCACCAACGCCAAAGAAGCCGAAATAGGTAGCGGCGAGATTGGCCTCAATCGGTCCGAGCCGGACTGGGATTGCTGGCGGTTCGGTGAACCGCCCCTACCAATCGAATTAGCGCTTCGAGAACTGGAAGCGTTTGCGGGCGCCGGGTTGTCCGGATTTTTTGCGCTCCTTCATCCGCGGATCGCGTCGAAGTAAGCCCTCGCTCTTCAATCCGCCGCGCAGATTGGCGTCGGCTTGAATGAGCGCTCGTGCAATGGCGAGACTCGCTGCCCCGGCCTGACCGGCCACACCGCCGCCGGTGGCATTGATGAAAAGATCGTAGGTGTTGACCATCTTCGCCGTTTGCAATGGCTGAAGGACTATGTTCTGCAACGGCACACTCGGAAAGTAATCTTCAAAATTGCGGCCGTTGATGTCGATCTTGCCGCTTCCCGCAGTCATGCGAATACGCGCAACGGAAGTTTTTCGGCGACCGGTCGCGATAAATTCCTGTGTTTGAGCCATAAAAATTAGTTAGGCGAGCTTAACCGATTGCGGCTGCTGCGCGCTGTGCGGATGCGATTCTCCGCGATAGACCTTGAGCTTTCGATAAACGGAGCGGCCGAGCCGGTTGTGCGGAATCATTCCACGGACCGCACGTTCAATCAATAATTCGGGATGACGAGCCCGGCGTGCGCGCACGTTTTCTGATTTGTGACCGCCAACATAACCCGAAAAACTCATGAAGGTTTTCTGTTCTTCCTTTTTGCCCGACACCCGGACCCTTTCCGCGTTAATCACGACAACAAAGTCGCCGGTATCGACATGTGGCGTGAAAATGGTCTTCTCTTTGCCACGCAAAAGTCTCGCCGCCTTCACCGCGACGTGGCCTAGCACCTGATCTTTGGCGTCGATCAGCCACCACTTGCGGTCGACCTCGTTGGCTTTGGCGGAAAACGTCTTCATCAGCGTTTGGAAAAGGGCACGGAAGCTACTGGTCAGGGGGGTCACTGTCAACCGGCGGAATCACGGGCCGCGCTGGTATTAAAGGTGCTTTCTAGTAATTATAATGCGCCTCAGTTTTCTAGCCGCCGCCATCCTCGTTTTTTCACTCAACTTCGCTCTCGCCCGAGAAAATTCCTCGCCGACTGACCAGGAACGAGTTTCCGCCGCGGCCGTCATTCGCGAGATTAATCTTGCGCGCGAAAATCCGGGTCTTTACGCCACTTTCGCTGCCGAATCGCGCTCGTTTCATATGATCGAGCGCGGTCGCGCGGTGGACGAAGCAGTTCGATTCCTGAAAAAGGCGCGGCCGCTTCCGCCGTTAACGCTCTCAACCGGAATGTCTCACGCGGCCGCAGATCATTGCGCGGAACAAGTCGAGGGTCAGCTTGGCCATGATGGTAACGATCGGAGCAGTCCCGGCGACCGGATTAGCCGATACGGAACCTGGAGCGCTACTTGGGGTGAAAATATTTCCTACGGTCAAAAAACCGCGCGCGGAATCGTGCTAACGCTGATTATCGATGACGGTGTCCGTTCCCGCGGTCATCGCAAGAATATCTTTAATCCGAAATTCAATTACGCGGGTGCTGCGTTTGGTCCACACGCGCGGTATCGCACGGTGTGCAGCATCGATTTTGCGGGCGGCTATGCCGAACGAGCCGAGGCGCTGGTTGCGCGGAACCCGTAAGGCGAGTCTGCCTCCGGACTTATCAATATTGTTCCGGCGAACTTAAATTCCGCCGCGATTGGGTGTCGGGATTTTGCTCAGGATCGGCTGAATTGATGGATCGGCCTTGAGCATCGCGGCGTGCATGGCGTCACGGAATTCCTTATGCGCCTGGCGCATTTTTTCGCGCGCGGCTCGAACCGACGGTTCCTGCATCGCTTTACGATGAGCGGCTTGCACTTTCTGGCGTTCTTCCGGCGAAAGATTCGCGAGACGTTTTTCCCAACGACGTCCGCGTCCGCCTTGGTTCTCGTCCTGGCTTCGAGCTATCGGCGTGAATTGAAGCGCAATCCCGAGGACCGACATCGTTATCAAGAATTTCATTTTCATCGAAAAGAAAAACCCGGCACCTAGACGAAAGTTGCGGCGCGAAAAACGTCGCTGGTCATTTCGCGCGCGACGGCTTAATTCGTTGTCGCGATGTCGAATCCTGCTGCACAGAAAACCGCAATCAATCCGCGGCGCGAAGAGGATTTTCCGGAATGGTATCAGCAGGTGGTGCGCGCCGCGGAGTTGGCGGAGTCGAGCGATGTACGCGGTTGCATGGTGATTCGGCCCTGGGGTTATGGCATCTGGGAAAATATGCAGCGCCAGCTCGACGCAATGTTTCGCGCCACCGGACACCGCAATGCTTACTTTCCGCTTTTCATTCCGCTAAGTTATTTCGCGAAAGAAGCCGAGCACGTCGAAGGTTTCGCGAAGGAATGCGCGGTCGTCACCCACACGCGGCTGGAAGTCGATGCCGAAGGAAAAATGAAACCGGCGAGTCCGTTGAACGAGCCGCTGGTGGTGAGACCGACCTCCGAAACGATCATTGGCGCGAGCTACGCCAAGTGGGTGCAATCGTATCGCGATCTGCCAATTCTAATCAATCAATGGGCGAATGTGGTGCGTTGGGAAATGCGGCCGCGTTTGTTTTTGCGCACGACCGAGTTTTTGTGGCAGGAAGGGCACACCGTTCACGAAACCGAAGCGGAAGCGCGCGCGGAGGCGAAGCAGATGCTCGACGTCTACGAAACCTTCGTGCGTGATCATTGCGCGATTCCCGTTTACAGCGGCGAGAAATCGGAGAGCGAACGTTTTCCCGGCGCGGTGCAGACGATGACGATCGAAGCGATGGCGCAAGATCGAAAAGCGATCCAAGCCGGCACGTCGCATTTTCTCGGCCAGAACTTCGCACGCGCGAGCGGGATCCAGTTTCAAAACCGCGAAGGCAAACAGGAATTCGGCTGGACGACGAGCTGGGGAATAAGCGCGCGCATGGTCGGCACTGTCGTGATGACGCACGGTGATGACGACGGATTGATTTTGCCACCGCGCCTCGCGCCTACGCAAATTGTGATTCTGCCGATTACACCGAAAGAAGAAACGCGCGCGCGAGTGTTGGAAGCTTGCGATGCCCTTCAATTGCAGCTGCGTGGAAAACAATTCGGCGATTCTCCGATCGAAGTTGAGGTAGATCGGCGCGATCTCGGCGGTGGGGTGAAAAATTGGGAATGGATCAAGAAAGGCGTGCCGATTCGTGTTGAGATCGGCCCTCGTGATTTGGAGACGAGTTCGGTGGCAGTTTCGCGCCGCGATCAGCCCGTGAAATCCAAAGATTCGATGTCGATCCAGGAATTCACCGCGGTCGCTCCGGAGATGCTGATGTCAATCCAGCAAAATCTTTACGATCGCGCGAAGACATTTCAGGAGGAGAACACGCACGCGATCGAATCGAAAAAGGAGTTCTACGATTTCTTCACTGCGAAAAATGCGAGTAAACCGGAGATCCACGGCGGCTTCGCACTCGCGCATTGGAACGGTTCGCGTGAAGTGGAAGAACAAATCAAAAAAGATCTGAAAGTGACGATTCGTGCAATTCCGTTCGGAGATTCCGAAGCGGGCAAATGCATTTTTACCGGCCAACCGAGTGCGCGCCGCGTCGTCTGGGCCAAGTCTTATTAGGCTCGATCGTATTGACGCAGCGCGAGGCCATCGTTTATTTCCGCTCTTGATGGAATTAAAGCTCTACAGCCGCGAATGGTGTTCGTGGTGCATCGATGCCAAGGAATATCTGGAAGCTCACGGCTATAAGTTCACCGCGGTCGACGTCGGCGAAGATCGACAAGCCTACGAGGAAATGAAGGAGCTCTCCGAGCAAACGTATGTGCCGACGTTTGTGGCCGGCGACCACGTCCTGGCGAATTTCGATACCGATCAGTTGGAGAAATTCCTGAGCGAGCATCAAATCAACCCATAATGCTCTTTAATCTCTTCCTCACGCTCGGCGTGGCGGTGCTGAGCGTGGCCCTGCGCAGCTTTCAAAGCTCTTTCTCGCAGAAAGCCGGCGCGATTGGCATCCTCGTTGTCTCGTATCTCGCGATCTATTTCATCACCGGGAGCCCGATTCTGGGCGCGGTCGCAGCGGTGGCCTGGTTCTTTTTACCGTGGGTAGAGATCCTCACTCGTATTCGTGCGCTCCGTTTGCCGAAAGAGAAACAACTTCGCCCGAAGTCGCCGCCATCAAGCGACACCTTCCCGACGCTGAACGAGATCACTCGCGAGATTGAGAACGAAGGGTTCGTGCATTTGAACGATGCGGGATGGGATTGGGAAGATTATCGGCAATTTTTCCGGCTTTTTTACAAGTCGGAGGATCGCGCGCAGGCCACCATCTGCCTGAACGAGCAGCACGATCTCTCGTTTTATTATTTGCGAATTTCGTCGCGCGCGCGGAGCGGCATCATTTGGACGACTTGGAATTATCCGCTTTCCTACGGCCTGAAACTGACGCCGCAATTCAGGATCAACCGGCAGCGCCCGGATCAATCATTCTGGCAGCTTTATCAAAGCCACCGCGCATTTTTGCGCAAAAACAATGTGCAATTGGACGCGATCAATTCGTTGGACGAGGAAAGGATCGAAAAAGAGATCGAGCGCGATTTACGCGAGCAGATTGCCCACAACATCCACAAAGGCGTGCTCAAACCAACGCCCGAGGGCGATGTGAAATATTCCTGGCGGGGAATGATCTATCTTTGGTGTCAGTTTCTGATCGATCTGGTACGGCTGTAATGGCCTATACCTTCATGATCTCAGTCTCTTTATGCTTGAGATGATCGTCGATTGATTTGACGAAACGATCGGTCAGTTTCTGAATCTGTTTTTCCAGGTCGTGCTGTTCATCCTCGCTGATTCCGCCACCACCTTTGAGTTTTTTTGCTTCATCGAGCGCGGAATGACGATTACTCCGGATCCGAACCCGCGCTTCCTCCGCCATTTTGCTTAACGCCTTTGCCAGTTCCTTGCGCCGCTCTTCCGAAAGTTCGGGAATTGGGAGCCGGATGATCTTTCCATCGACCGCCGGGGTGATGCCGATGTTAGATTCTTTGAGCGCGCGCTCGATGTCCTGGACCGTGCCGGCGTCGAATGGCTGCAACACGAGCAATCGCGATTCAGGTGTCGTGATCAGCGCGAGCTGCTTCAGTTTCATAGTCGAGCCATAGGCCTGCACGTCGATGTTCTCCACCAGCGCGGGCGATGCTTTGCCCGTCCGCACACCGGAAAATTCGTGAGCCAGGTAATCGACGCTCTTTTCCATCGACATTTCGGCTTCGAGAAGGATGTCGTCTCTGCTCATGACGGTGAACCTTTACTTCGCCTCCGCTTCGCCGCAAACCAATGTCCCCACTTTCCGGCCCAGGATGGCGTCGCGAATGTTGGTGGGCTTGTTCATGTCGAACACGACAATCGGCACCTTGTTGTCCATGCAAAGGCTGAACGCGGTCGAATCCATTACCTGTAATCGTTTCGTCAGCGCTTCGGTAAATGTGATCCGTTCGAAACGTTTCGCGTTCGGGTCGGTGTTCGGGTCGCGATCGTAAACGCCGTCCACTTTAGTCGCTTTCAAAATGACATCGGCGCCGATCTCGCTCGCGCGCAATGCCGCGGTGGTGTCGGTCGAAAAATAAGGATTGCCGGTGCCGGCCGCGAAAATCACAACCCGCCCAAGTTCGAGGTGCCGAATCGCGCGACCAAGAATGAAGGGCTCGGCCACGTTTTTCATTTCAATCGCAGTTTGCACACGCGCTTCGACGCCGATTTTGGTGAGCGTGCTGCGCAAAGCCAAAGCATTAATCACGGTTGCAAGCATACCCATGTAATCGGCGGTCGTTCGATCCATCCCGCGGGCTGCGGCGGTGGAACCGCGCCAAATATTTCCGCCGCCGATCACGATCGAGATTTGAACACCGAGGCTGTGCACCTCCTTGATCCGTTCCGCGATCTCGCGCACAACAGATGGCGAAATGTTTTCGCGCGAGCCGCGTTCTTGAAGAGCCTCGCCGCTTAACTTAAGCACGACACGTTTGTAGGCGGGCGCCTCGGTCTTCATGGCAGCGCAAATCAAACAGGAGGTAGCCCTGTTTTGAAAGCAAAATGGTGGGCGATGTTCAGGGTGACGGCGCGCGCCCGCGCAGGAACTCCGCCGCGCTCAGTCTCTTTTTTCCTTCGAGTTGGACTTCGGTCAGCGATAATGCGCGATCAGCCGTCGCAATTACGAGTTCGTTGTCCTTTCGTAGGATTGCGCCCGGTGTTCCGCGAAGATCGACAATTGAGGCGGAAAAGATCTTAAGCTTTCGATCTTTGAAATCAGTGAAGGTACCCGGCCAGGGATTATGAGCGCGAATTTTTCTTTCGATGGCAACCGCGGTTTCATTCCAATTGACGCGGCCGGCTTCGCGATTCAGTTTCGGCGCGTAAGTCGCGAGCGCCTTGTCCTGCGGAACGCGCGGCGCGTTGCCGGCGGCAAGCAGATGCAAAGATTCAAGCAATGCTTCCGGCGCGATCTGCGCGAGTCGATCGTGCAATGTCGCGCCCGTCTCGGACGGCGAGATGTCGATCTTGCGTTGCAGCAAAATGTCGCCGGTATCGAGACCTTCATCCATGTACATCGCCGTCATGCCCGTCTCCTGATCGCCGGCCGCAATCGCGGCTTGGATCGGCGCGGCGCCGCGCCAGTGCGGCAAAAGCGATGCGTGCAAATTCAAACAAACAATCTTTGGAATCTCGAGAACCGCGCGCGGCAAGATTTGTCCATAAGCTATCACCACGATGACGTCCGGCGCGAGTGCGCGAATCTGGTCGATCGCTTGCGAATCTTTGATCCGTGCCGGTTGTAAGATCGACATCTTGCTTTCGGCCGCCGCCGTTTTAATTGGCGGCGCAGTGATTTTTTGAGCGCGGCCAACCGGTTTGTCGGGTTGGGTGACGACTCCGACTAATTCGTGCTCGGATTTTTCAAGCGCACGCAAGGTCGGCACGCCGATTTCGCCCGTGCCGATGAATACGATCCGCATTGGCGGTTTATCGAAGCGATTGAATGGGAATGCTCCTGCGATTTCGCGCGGCGTGCGCTTCCGTCATCATTTTTTCGCCGGCGGTGACTTCGCGTTGTCCGACCGACGACCCGCACTCGGTGCAGAGATAATCGAAGATCTCGCGGTCCGGCAGAACTAGCAGCAGCTTTTCGCGGACGGGTGTCGTCGCCCGGCATTTTTCGCAATAAAGGGTCGAAGCTGTGAAATTCTCAAATTGCTGCTGACTCATGTTTGACGCCGTTTACGCTCGCTAAAATATCAAATAACACTTTCGCGGGCGGTTGCATGGCGTCAATCACGGCGATGCAATCTTTGGGATAATGAGTCAGGACCGGCTTCGATTCCTGCTCGTAAATATCGAGCCGCTTTTGAATGACTTCTTCGTTCGCGTCATCGAGGCGATTGTCTTTCAGCGCGCGCTTTTTCAATCGGCCAAACAACGTCTCGCGATTGGGGCAGGCGAGATGAAAAAGTTTCTCCACATCAATCAGCTCTCGCATGATCTTGGCCTGGCTCACGTTTCGCGGAATGCCGTCGAGGACGAGAATGTCGATGTCCGGCTTGAATTTGTGACCATCGACCGCGGCATCGATCGCTTCTTTCCAAAGCTCGACTGTGACGTCGTCGCGAACGAGCTGGCCTTTGCTGGAATATTCGAGAAACGCTTTCCCGACTTTCGTGCGCGTATCGATCGAGCGAAACACGTCGCCGCACGGGCAATGATAGAAGCGCGGAATCGTGCCGAGTGTTTTGCCCTGAGTCCCTTTGCCGCTGCCGGGCGCGCCAAACAGGATGAACGTGCGGTATTTCATGAAAGCGACTGGTTATACCGCACTCGCAGCCAATCGGGAAGGGAAACGATTATTTCGCAGCGACCGGATCGATGTTGACCCGTCGGCCGCCGCGATCGAAGCGGACACTGCCATCGACCAGCGCGAAAATTGTGTAATCGCGCCCGAGGCCGACGTTTTTGCCGGGCAAAAATTTCGTGCCGCGCTGGCGAACGATGATGTTGCCGGCCACGACCGTCTCGCTGCCGAATCTTTTTACACCGAGACGTTTGCTGACGCTGTCGCGGCCATTCTTAACGCTGCCTTGTCCTTTTTTATGAGCCATGACTTACGATTTCTTTGGTTTTGAGCCGGTGATGCTTTTGATTTTCACCCGCGTCAGTTTGCGGCGGTGTCCAACCGTGCGGTGGTAACCTTTGCGCCGTCTGTATTTGAAGGCGATGACCTTCTTGTCTTTGCGCTGTTCGACAACCTCAGCGGTGACCTTTCCTTCGCCGTGCGTCACGTGCTTTCCATCGACGTGCATCAACACCTCGAACGTCGCCGTTTTGCCTTTATCGACATCCAAAAGATCGACATCCACCGTGTCGCCTTCCGCGACGCGATACTGCCGTCCGCCGGTCTTAATGATTGCGTAGGTCATAACGTTTTTCCGGGGAGAAAAAGCCGCGCAAACTCACACAGAACCCCGCCTTTGACAAGCGGAAAGCTATAACGCAGAAATCACCAGCACGATCTCGCCTTTCGGCGGGCGCGCGTCGTAGTGCGCGAGCAATTCGCTAGCATTCCCCCGGCGGAATTCTTCAAACTTCTTTGTCAGCTCGCGCGCAACGCAGAGTTGTCGATCTGGAGTGATGTCGATCAAAACTTTGAGCGTCTTCGTGAGTCGGTAAGGTGATTCGAAATAAATCGAAGTTTCATCGCGTGCGGTCGCAGCGCGTAGCTCGCGTTCGCGTTGGCCGCTCTTGACCGGAAGGAATCCGCCGAAGAAAAATTTCTCAGCCGAGAATCCTGAGCCCACCAGCGCGGTCGCAATTGAAGAGGGTCCCGGGATGATTGTGAAAGGCAGGTCGCGTTTGATGCATTCCCGAATCAACCGTGCGCCGGGATCAGAGAGCCCGGGCATTCCTGCGTCGGTGATTAGCGCGATCTTTTCGCCGGCGGCGAGTCGTTCAATCAATTGCGCGGTCCGCATCGCTTCGTTGTGCTCGTGATAACTGATGAGCGGTTTCTTGATTTGGTAATGCTTCAACAAGATTCCGGAATGTCGTGTGTCCTCGGCTGCGACAAGATCGACATCTTTCAAAATTTCCAAAGCCCGCAGCGTAATGTCTCCGAGATTTCCAATCGGTGTAGCGACGACGTAAAGCATTTGCTGAATTTGAATAGGGCCAAGACGTCTAACGAGAAACGAAGATTATACAGAAGGGAGTATTATGAGAATACGCATTTGGATGTTGGCGCTGGCTCCGTTTGCAATGATCGGCTGTGCCCATGAAACACCGCCGGTTACGACCACGACAACTACGACGACCACGCAAGAAGTCACCACGGGAGTTCCGACGAGTGGAGTTGTGACGCGCGAAGTCGTAGTGCAGCAGGCGCCGCCAACGGTGCGGATTGAAGCGCAAACCAACGCGCCAGGTCCGGGTTACATTTGGACACCCGGCTACTGGCGGTGGTCAGGGCGGGATTACGTTTGGGTGTCTGGCTCTTGGATCAGGCCACCCCGTACCACGGCTGTTTGGGTCCCAGGACATTGGGTGAGCAGAGGTGCAGGTTGGGTTTGGGTTCCCGGTCACTGGCGATAAAAGGCCTGTAGTCTGCAAATCGGATTTGCATCGCGTCGTGAGGAGCACGTTCTTGCGGCGCGATGCGTAATCCGTTGTTCGCGCGGAAAACAATTCGGGCGGTCGTCGGAATTTGCCTTCTCGTTCTCGCCGCTCTCACGCTGTTATATTTTCGACAGCACTCGATGGTTTACCATCCGCGCCCGTACGACGAAAGCTATGTCTACGCGTTTCCAGCAGATGGCGTGGAAATTAATTACACGGTCGCGACTGCGAAATATTGCGCGTATTACATTCCCGGTGACGCACCATTGCCGAAACGGCTCTGGCTCGCGTTTTGTGGCAATGGCTCGCTTGCGCTCGATTGGACGACGATTTTGCGCGAGTATCCGTACAGCGGCGACGCGTTTTTGCTGATCGATTATCCCGGTTACGGAAAGAACGGCGGTTACGCGACGATCGCGAGCACGCATGCTTCCGTGGACAGCGCGCTCAAGGCACTGACGGAGCGACTTCACACCGACGAGGATCATTTAACACTTTGCACGCTTGGTCATTCGTTAGGCGCAGCGGTCGCGCTCGATTTTGCAACGCATCATCGTGTCCAAAAGGTTGTTCTGATTGCGCCGTTCACAACGCTTCGAGAGGAAGCAGCCACGATGTTGGGCGGGTGGATCGCACGATTGCTGATCGAAAGCTATGACAATCGGGCAAACTTGGCGGAAGTGGCGAGACTCAATCCGGCCGCACGTCTCGCAATTTTTCACGGCACCCGCGATCAAGTAATTCCGGTCCGAATGGGACGCGAGCTCGCGCGTGAATTTCCGTTTGTCGAATTTTTCGCAATCGAGGATGCAGATCACGTCAGCGTGCTCAATCACGCGCACGACAAAATCATCGATTGGATGAACCGCTGACTTGTGGAACGCTCCAAGCTGTATCGGAAACTGTGAAACCGAGCTTTCAGTTCGACGATCATCGATTTCCGCGAACGGATTGTTTTTTCCATGCCGGCAATGGGCGAGGGCATGGCTACTGGCCCAACGACGACGGTGAGTTCCGTCGTTACAATTTAGGCCGCGAATACTTAATCGAAGCGGCGCGCGAACGGGCGAAGGAGATGGCGGTGTTCGCAGTGATCCTTGTTGCCGCCGCCTGGCCGGTGATTTACATGATCATCACGGTCGTCCAATTGTTGCACAAAGGCCAACCGGTCGATCGATAGCCGCGAACTAGCGCGGGCCGAGAAATTCGTCGCGGTATTGCGGTGTTGTTTCCGGCGCGAAGCCATGCCGGGTAATGTTTTCGGTGACGACACGCGGCACAACGAACTGCAAAAGATAGTCGGTGCCGCCGGCTTTGGTGCCGCCGCCGCTCATTTTGAAACCGCCGAACGGGTGACGGCCGACGACTGCGCCGGTGCACGAGCGATTAACGTAAACGTTGCCGGCAACGATTTCCGCTTTGGCGCGCTCAATGTTGGCCGGACTGCGCGAGAAAAATCCAGCGGTCAGCGCGAACTCGGTGCTGTTTGCGATTTCGAACGCTTCATCAAGGTCGCGCGCTTTGATCACGCTCAGCACCGGGCCGAAAATTTCTTCACACGCGATCTTCGCTTTCGGATCGACATTGGTGAAAATCGTCGGCGGAATAAAAAATCCTTTTTCCGGAACGTCGCCGCGCTGGAAAGCGAGGCGCGATTCGTTTTTTCCGATCTCAATGTAATTGAGAATGTTTTTGTGTGCCTTCCCGTCGATCACTGGACCGACGGTGATCCCGGGCTCTTCCGGATTTCCAACCCGCAAACTCGCCGCAGCGTTCATCAAGCGTTCCATCGCGCGCGGATAAATTTCCTCGAGAATGATGAGCCGCGAACAGGCTGAACATTTTTGCCCCTGATAACCAAATGCGGAATAGATCGTGTCGACAATCGCTTCATCGAGATCAGCGTCGGCATCGATAATGACGGCGTTCTTGCCGCCCATCTCGCAAATCACGCGCTTGAGTTCGCGTTGACCTTCTCGCGTCTTTCCAGCGCTTTCCCAAATTCGGAGACCGACTTCGCGCGACCCAGTGAACGCAATAAGATCGACATTCTTGTGATCGACCAGATGCGCGCCCATGACCGAGCCTTTGCCCGGCAAATAATTCAGAACGCCCGGTGGAACGCCGGCTTCCTCGAAAATTTCCATTAACATCGCGCCGATGACGGCCGATTGCTCGGCCGGTTTCATGATCACGGTGTTGCCGGTCACGAGCGCTGCGGTGACCATGCCGCATAAAATTGCCATTGGAAAATTCCAGGGCGCGATGATCATGGCGACGCCGCGCGGCCAGTAATGCTGATAACTCTCCTCGCCGAGGACGTGCTGAGTGAGACGCGGGCGGCCGATCAAACGCATTTGCTCCGCGTAAAAGAGGCAGAAATCCATCGCCTCACGAATGTCGCCGTCCGCCTCCGCCCAAGCCTTACCGACTTCGAAAACTTCCAGCGCGGAAAGCTCGAAACGCCGACGGTGCATGATATCAGCGGCGCGCTCGAGCAATCGGCAGCGTGTTTCAAATGAAGTGCG
>DASTJU010000350.1:0-4529 GCA_035716295.1 Chthoniobacterales bacterium
GCGACGAGGCCACAGTACCGCGCGTCGAAGACGAAGATGCCGGCCGTGGAATGGAAAGGACTTGCCACCAGATAAACGACACCGCCATCAGCGAAAGCCCCAGCCACGCGACAATGTTTTTCATTGTCCCGCCGAAGCCGAATCGCCCTCGAAACATCGCTACCTTTGAAGACTGGAACGCAGTTCTTCGTCCGCCAAAGTTCGATAACGAATCGCGCTTTTGCTGTCGCGCTCGAGCACCGCTGCTTCAATGCCACCGGTGGCCAGCTGCTCATCTCGATGTTTGCGAATGGCGTCGCGTTCGGGCAATTCCTTGCTCGCGTTCTCTCCAATCGCCATCCGTCCAACGCTCCACGCATCAAATGCCACATTGATCGCATCCGGCAGCGCGGCATCGGTCAGGTGCTCTTTTTGCAAAAACTTTTCCATCAGCTCCGCCGATTGGCGCGTTCCGCTCAAGACGGCGAAGCGCTGCCGCGGTTGCCCGGTCAAGCCATCAGCCGCGATTGCGCCGTCGTAATCGATCCGCAAAAATAAATCTTCCTTTGGACTCGAACCGATCTCGGCAAAAAGCAGCCGCGCCAAAAAGGGCGCACCATAAACTTGCTCGAACGCGCTTTTCATCACCGGGCTGAGCGAATAATGCGCGAGACGGCGCAGCGAAACATCCGCCGCCGAACGCGTGAAACCCTCCGTGCTCGCCAATTCGATTGCCGCCAATCGCAATCGCTCAATATCGCCGGGATGGCCGATCGCGCCCATCGCGATCCGGTCGTAAATCTCAAAAATCTTTTGCCGCGCGCGTCCGAGCGTCACGAAAAGAATTCCATCACGATATCCAAGCGCGGCGATCGGACTACCCGCGGCCAGCTGCGTTTCGATATACTCGCGCCGGTTCGCGATCGCCTCTACCCAACGATACGGCTCTTCGATCATGCCACTTTTTGTCTGAACACGCCCGCGATCTTTTCCTCCGGCAATGTCGTGATCCCTTCGCTCGAAACAATTTTGATCAGTGGAAAAATCTTTCCGCTTCGATCGACTCCGCCGGTGGAAGTGTCCGCCTCCGCTGCGGTGTCGAGCGCACGCAAGGCGATCGCAATCGCCTCCTCCTCGTTCAATTCCTGCAGCTTTTTGTCGCCCCAGTTGTTTTCGTAATAAAGGATGCCCCGCACCGCCGGCGAACCGGAGCCGGTGGCGGCGTAATCGGTCACTTCGAATTGCGCGCCCATCGCGTCATAAAAATAAAGTCGCGCTTCCGGTTTTGAATTTCCGTCGTAGATCGCAAAGATCGGAACGACTACGCCAACGCCTTGCATGACGAAACCAAAATTGTCCCGCAACAACTTGGAAAGGGCGCGCACCTTGCCGTCCACGCTCATCTCCTGCAACTGCGTTCGCCGAAAATATTGAAACGAATGCTCAAGCACGCGCGCCATTTCCCAGGCCGTGGCCGGCACGCCCGCAATGGCCATGATCGAATGACGATCGATCTCGAGCACTTTGTCGGCGCGATCGTAAACCACGGTGTTGCCCGCGGTGGCACGACGGTCGCCCGCTACCAACACTCCGCCCACAAATTTAAAAGCCAGAATGGTGGTCGACTCCGTCTGAACGAACGGATGATTTCCGGCCGCGCCGGTTGGTTCGGGCGCGATTTGGAGCAAACCTTTGCGCCGCAAGAGCGCCGGGAAATCTTCGCTCGCGCCAGAAAAATTCTGGTCCAATGCCAAAGGCGGCTTGTCCATTATTGGCCGGTGCGCTGGCGGTAGCGCTTCGACTGGTTCGGATCCACCTTCCGCATTTTTTTCAATAAATCCTTCGTGTCCGGCCGCGAGATGTCCGGCGAACGCGGACCACCTTCGTCTCCCTGTTTCGGACCCCACGGAGCGGGATCAGACGGCTTTTGCACGCGCTCCGGCATGGCAAAAAATTTAAGGAGAAATGACCCGAAGGCAAGCTGGCGGCTCTCGAACCGGCCTTGCTTGCCAGCGGAAGCGGCTAATGCCAAAATCGGGGTTCGATGAAGTCGCTGTTTCGAGGAGCTTTGGCCGTTTCTGTATTTGTCGCTCTCGCGCATCCGAACGGGTTCGCCCAGACTTTTGCGCCCACCCCACACGCTGCTGCGACTCAATCGGCCGCCGCACAAACGGCCGCCGCGCAGATTCAGGAGCTGACCAAAAAGATCGAGGAGCAAAATGCAAAGATCGACATGCTTTCCCAGCAAATCCTCAAGCTTCAGTTGCAGCTGTCCAACCAACGTCCCGGCGTCATGATTGGCGAAGGCGCGCCCGCAGCATCGACGACATCCACTGCCGCGTCGCCGGAACCGTCCGCCAAAGCTGATAGCGGGAACAGCCACATCGTTGCCCGCGGCGAAACGCTCACATCCATCGCCAAAGCGCACAACGTCAGCGTCAGCGAGCTGCAAAAATACAATCACATCGATAACCCTTTGAAATTGCAGGCCGGCCAGACGCTTTTGATTCCGCCGTCGCCGATACCGTCGCCGTCTTCTTCCGGCGAATGATCAATGGAGGATGTCTCCAGCCAGTCCTGGTTTTTGCGAAAATATCAGGACGGTTCAATTTTCGGCCCGATCTCGTTCGATCAACTTTCCAGCTGGGCTTCGGCCGCCCAGGTCGCACCGCACGACGTTGTCTCGACTGATCAACAAACGTGGCTGAAGGCGCCGATGGTGCCGCAGCTCGGGATGGATTGGTTGGTCGAAGTCACGAGCGAGCATTACTACGGACCCACCACCGTCGGCGCGATTCAGGAATTCATTCGTCTCGGCGACATCAACGCCGACACCTTTGTCATTAATTCCTGCGATGGAACGCGTCGGCAGATCCGTGAAATGCCCGCGCTTTTCAAAACGAACGCGGCCAGCTCGAAAGCGAGCGCAACTGATGTTGTGACCGAGCCCGCCGCGGCCGGCATTTCCATGCGTCTTCAGGAACGGATTCGCGATCTCGAACAAACCTTGCACGAAGAACGTCGCGCCCTCGCCGAAGCTGAGCAGCGTTACGAAGAGTTGGAAGAGAAATGCAACGCGCTTCTTAACCGGAACGCGCCGGCCTCTTAGATCGACATCTGCTCGTCGGGCGAAGCAACCGGAGTTTCCTCTAAGTTGGCGTCCGCATCGGCGATATCGCGCGGCGACTCAAGCAAGCTCTGCTCGCACAACCGCGCATATTTTCCGCCGTGCGTGATCAGCTCCTCATGCGTCCCGCGCTCAATGATTCGGCCATGATCGAGTACCAGAATCTGATCGGCGCGCACAATCGTCGAAAGCCGATGCGCGATGACAATCGAAGTCCGGTTCGCCATCAAATGCTCCAGCGCTTCCTGAATCAAACGCTCGGTCGCGGTGTCTACGCTCGCAGTCGCTTCATCGAGGATTAAAATCGGTGGGTCCTTGAGCAACGCGCGCGCGATCGACAACCGTTGCTTTTCCCCCACACTTAGTTTCACGCCGCGCTCGCCCACAACGCTTTCCAGTTTGTCCGGCAGGCGTTCGATGAATTCGCGCGCGTTCGCCGCGTCAACCGCGCGCCATAATTCGGCATCGGTCGCGCCCGGTCTTCCCATTAAAAGATTTTCGCGGATCGAGCCGTTGAAGAGAAAACTCTCCTGCGTCACCACCCCGATCACTTCCCGCAGTCGACGCATGCCGAAATCACGGATCGGTGTCCGGTCGATCAGGATTTCACCCGTTTCATACTCGTAGAAACGTGTCAGTAAATTAACCAGAGTCGATTTCCCAGCCCCGGTTGTTCCAACCAGCGCGATGGTCTCACCGGGTTGGGCGTGAAACGTGATGTGCTGGAGCGCCGGTGGACCCTCTTTGCTATAGCCGAAGCTGATGTCGTTGAACTGCACGTCGCCAATCACGTGCTCCACCTTTGCTTTCGCCCCGTCCCATCCCGGCTCAATCGGTTCGTCGATAATTTCAAAGACGCGCTCTCCTGCGGCCCGTCCAGCCTGCACGAGCTGATTAAGTTGATGCAGCTTATTGATCGGTTCGTACAAAAATCCGGTCAGCATCAGGAACGCGATCAGATCGCCCGTCTGCATCGCGCCGTTGAGAACATCGCGTGCGCCCATCCAGACGGTAAGAACAATCCCAAGGGAACCGATAAGATACATGGAGGGGTGATAGACTGCCCAGACCTTCATCACGATGAGAGTGGCGTGGCGGAGTTGGTTGCTAACCGAATTGAAACGGATGTGCTGTTCCCGTTCCCGGACGAAGCTCTTGATCTGCCGGATGCCGGCGAGATTGTCGTGCAGGAGGGAATTCATCGCGGAAGACGCGCGCCGTTGCAGGCGATAGCGCCGGTGGGCCGTGAGCGTGTACCAGAGCGCACCCGCCGCGAGAAACGGCATTGGCGTCAGTCCAACCAGGGTCAGGGAAAAGCTGACATAGAACATCATGGCGAGGACAATCACGACTTGAAGCACGGCCACGACTCCCTGCTCGATCCCGTCGATCAGCATACGCTCGACCGAGTTCACATCCTCCA
>DASTJU010000351.1:0-4103 GCA_035716295.1 Chthoniobacterales bacterium
ATTCCGGAGCAATAGCACTGGGGTTTTGCCGATGAACAACGCATTGGAGTGGTTTTCTCCACTCGTTCTACGGGGCAGCGGAGGGAACCTTCCGAAGACTATACGGCGACGAAAAAGCGGTCAATGACTTTCGCTTGATCAATCACTGACGCTGAGGCGTCGGCCCGCAGGTTCCTAATTGGCGTCATCATCCATCATAAGCGGCTTATGATGGGGTCGGGCGTTCAATTCGGCGTGAAACTATTCATTCATTTAGTCAGCTCGCGAATATCTTTGCGGTTAGGGAGACGAGACGCTTTGCAGGAGCTCGAGTTCGTGCCACCGCGCGTAGACGTGCGAGAACTTTGTCGCGGGCCGTTTCGACTAAGCGAAACCGCGCGGTCGGCGCTAATGTCGCGACGTGGATTCGGTTCTCATCATCGGCGGCGGACCCGCGGGAATGCGCGCGGCCCGCCACGGCGGGTAAACTGCAGTGGCGTTCGCCCACCGTGTCACAGCCGGCCACTTCCACCAGCCCTCACCGATATATTACCTGTGGCGAAGCTCACATTATTTGAAGCGACACTCTCAACTCACTAGCCTCTCGAGAAATGGATTCAGTTGTCATCATCGGTGGGGGGCCAGCGGGGATGCGCGCGGCGGAGGTTGCTAGCGCGATCCTCCTTCGTGACGCCGCGGCGGGAGAAGTGAAGGCTGCGACCGTTCTGTGCGATGCGCAGGGTTCTTTTGGTCGCAAATTTCTGATCGCCGGACGCGGTGGCTTGAATCTGACGCATAGTGAACCGCTCGAGAATTTTCCCGATCGATATGGCGCAGAACAGGAACGCTGGCGTGATTTGTTGGAAAAATTCGGCTCGGCGGACTTGGAGCAATGGGCGAACTCACTAGGAGTAGAAACCTATGTGGGATCGAGCGGCCGCTTGTTTCCACGCGGACAAAAAGCCGCCGGACTCTTGCGGGCGTGGCTCGAGCGGTTGCGGTCGAACGGTGTTGAATTTCAAACCGGTGCGCGCTTTACCGGCTTGGAACGCCTCGAGGATGGATGGCGCGTCCGCTTCGAGAATGGAGAGCGAACCGCAAAAGCGGTCGTCCTCGCGCTCGGCGGGGCGTCCTACCCCGAGACCGGTTCGGATGGAAAGTGGCCGGCCCTTCTGGCGAAGCTTGGGATCGCGATCACGCCTTGGCAGCCAGCGAATTGCGGATGGGAAGTTGACTGGCCGCAATCGTTTCTCGAGAGGGCCGAAGGGAAACCGCTCAAGAACCTGACCGTACGCGCGGCAGACGAAGCGGTCTCGGGCGAATTGCTCATCACCAAATATGGTCTGGAAGGCGGCGCGATTTATCGGCTCGGGCCGACGTTGCGCCGGATGAACGAGCCGGCGCTGACCATCGATTTCAAACCGCAACTGTCTGCCGACGTTTTACGCAAACGCGCTTCGAATCTGAAGCAGCCGGCGGAATGGTTCCGTGCTTGGAAGTTGAACGCAGCAGCGGTCGCGTTGTTAGAGACCTACGCCGAAGGTGACGATCTGGAGGGCGCGATCGAGCAGGTGAAGAACTTTTCTCTCCGGTTGCAAGGTCCCAGGCCGATCGACGAAGCGATTTCTTCGGCTGGCGGCGTGCCTTGGAGTGAACTGGACGAGACGCTGATGTTGCGCAAGGCGCCCGGCGTTTTTGTTGCCGGCGAAATGATTGATTGGGAGGCCCCGACTGGCGGCTATCTGTTGCAAGGATGTTTTGCGACGGGGACTCGGGCTGGCGCGAGCGCAGCTGCCGCAGTTATCGGTTAATTGATCACGAGAGTAGATGGCTAAAGTTTAAAGACGCGACCGTGCTAGATTGAGCCATGGGCGATAAATCTCCGAAGGCAACGCAAAAACAAGCGGCGCAAAAGCAGGTGAAAAACGAGGCGGCCAAGCAGCAAAAGGGAAAGGCGATAGCCGCGAAACAAGTCGGTAATAATCCGAAGCGAAACAAGTAATTCCAAAGCTGAGAAAGCAGACTTCGGAAACTCGCGCGAAGCGCAGGAGCTATATAACTAGTGTTGGGCACAGCTGCTGCTAAACAGTGGTCAAAGCTCGGGAGTCACTTAAAACACTTAAACTTGACGTTCCCTTCCGTCAGCTTTCACAGCGGGATCAGAAATGATCCCGCTTTTTTTGTCCGAAATCGGAGGTCGCTCTTCGACGGACCGGACGCCTTGGAGAAGCTCGAGTTCGTGCCATCGCGCGTAAAGGTGCGCGACTTTGTCTCGCGCCGTTTTCAGTTGAGCTTCCAAATCGAAAATCTCCGCGCGCGGTTTCACGTAAAAATCCGGCGCGGCAAACGTGGCTTCCAAATCCGATACCTCAGTTTCGGCTGCGAGAATACTCGCTTCCATCGATTCCCATTCACGCTCTTCCTTCCATTTCAGTTTTCTCGGTTTCTCCTGGCTTTTCTTTGACACCACTGCGACTGCTGTCGGCGCGGGGTTTGAATCGCGAACTGCGCTGGCTGCGTCGCGTTTTTCCAGGTAGTAATCGTAGTTCCCGACGCTGTAGGCCACGCGACCTTCGCCTTCGAAGGCGAGAATCGAGGTGCAAACGCGATTCAGGAAATAACGATCGTGACTGACCACGATAACGCAGCCGCCGAAGGCGACGAGCGCTTCCTCGAGCAAGCGCAACGTTCCGAGATCGAGATCGTTGGTCGGTTCGTCGAGCATCAAAACGTTGCCGCCGCGCTTCAGAATTTTTGCCAGCAGCACCCGGCTGCGTTCGCCGCCGCTGAGCTGCGAAATCTTGGTGTTGATGCGCTCTTCGCTGAAAAGAAATCGCCGCAGATAAGCGCGCAGCGTGATGCTCTGCTCGCCGAGGGTGACGTGTTCTCCCCCGCTCCCGACTTCTTCCCAAACCGTTTTTCCGTCGTCGAGGAGAAGCGGATTTTGATCGACGTAATTGATCTCGGTCCGCGCGCCGATCTCCACGGCACCGCTGGCGACGGGCAGTTCCTGCAGAATGACTTTGAGGAGCGAGGTTTTGCCGAGTCCGTTGCGGCCGACAACACCGAGACGTTCCCCGGCCACGAGATTGAGATTCACATTTTGAAAGAGGGTGCGGCCGCCAAGCTCCACGCTCACGTCGGTCAATTCGATGATGCGGTTGGCGAGCTTCGGCGGCGTGGGGATGATCAACTCGACGTCGAGCTCTGCCTCGGGTCCTTCCTGCGCGGCCATCTCAAAATAACGTTCCACCCGGTCGACCGATTTCGTCCGGCGCGCGCGGGGCGCTTTTCTCACCCATTGCAGTTCGCGTTTTAAAAACTTCTGCCGTTTGTGTTCCTGAATTTCCTCCACGGCTTTTCGCTGGACGCGCGCGAGAAGGTAGTCGGTGTAGTTGCCGTCGTAGCTGATGAACTGGCCGCGCGACAGCTCGACGATCCGCGTCGCCACGCGATCGAGAAAATAGCGATCGTGCGTGACGAACAAACAGGTGCCGGCATAACGCGCGAGAAAATCCTCCAGCCATTCGATCGAGCCGGTATCGAGATGGTTGGTCGGTTCGTCCAGAATCAGAAAATCGGGACGGGCGAGCAGCGCCCGGCAAAGCGCGACGCGGCGTTTTTCTCCGCCGGAAAGCGTGCCCACGACGCGATCGGATTCCGGCGCGTGCAAATTCGTGATGAGCGACTTGATCCGGTGTTCCAAATTCCAACCGTCGGCCTGAATAATTTGGTCGAGGAGCGTGGCGCTGAGCGGACTGTCACCCGGGACGCGTTCGTATTCGGCGATGAGGTCGAGAATCCGTTGCGCGCCGCTGAGAATGTTCGCGTGAACCGTGGCCGCATCGTCGAGGCCGGAGATTTGCGGCATGTAGCCGGTGACGAGATCACGCCGGCAACTGAATTCACCGGAATCGGGTTGCGCCACGCCCGCCGCGATCTGAAGGAAGGTCGATTTGCCCGAGCCGTTGCGGCCAACGAGCCCAATGTGTTCGCCTTCGGTGAATGCAATCGTCGCGCCGTCGAGAACGACCTGGTGGCCGTATTTGACGAAAAGATTGTTCGCGCTCGCGATGACTGCGGTCTCGGCCATGGGAACCTCGAACGTCGAACGCGCAACCCGC
>DASTJU010000352.1:0-12681 GCA_035716295.1 Chthoniobacterales bacterium
GATCATGCTCGCGCTGGCGATCGCGTTTTACGCGAACTCAACGATTGCTGATGCATTGCGTACCCTCGCCGAATTCAAACGCGCGCACGGTTTGACGTTTGTCGTTTGCGCTTCGGTTTTCGCCGGAGCCATTCTTCCGGAAATTTTTCTGGTCCTGTTTTTTCAACGCGGCCGACCACATATCGCCAATCTGCGCAATCTGGCTTTCACCATTCCGGTTTGGGGATTCGACGGATCACTGGTCGATCTTCTCTATCGCGCGGAGGCGCACTGGTTGGGCGACGTTGCGACGTTGCCGGTCGTGCTCGGAAAAATCTGCGTCGATCAATTCGGCTACAATGTTTTATTCGCCGCGCCATTCGGGGTTCTGACTTATGAATGGAAAAACAATGGAATCTCGATCCGACCGTTGCGGGACCTTTTCACCTGGCCGCATTATCGCGACAAAATATTTCCAACATTACTCGCGACCTGGGCAGTCTGGATTCCGTTGATGGCGATCATCTATTCGCTGCCGCTCGCGCTGCAATTTCCGTTGTTCGGATTGGCGCTTTCGTTTTGGGTCTTGCTTCTGACTTACATGACGAATCGCTTCGCCGGAAAAGTGGAGGCGGACGCGCCGATCGCGCTGGCGACCGCGGAGCTGCAGCGGCGGTCTATGACCGCCGGATGAATTCATGCGACGCTCACAGAGCGCCGCTACAGAAGAAAATGTTCGAGCGCTTCGTGCACGCCCGCTCCGTGTTGGTGCTGAGCGACATAACCGCCGGCATCGCGCACCGTCGCTTTTACTTCTTCAATCGCGTTTGCCGGGCACGCTGGCATGGCGGCAAACTGACCGTCGAGCATTGAGACATCGTTGTGATGATCGCCCGCGGCGAAAATGTTTTCGCGCGGGATGTCGATCAACCGCGCGAGCTCGGCCAGGGCCGC
Organism: Chthoniobacterales bacterium; assembly: GCA_035716295.1. Lineage (GTDB taxonomy): Bacteria > Verrucomicrobiota > Verrucomicrobiia > Chthoniobacterales > UBA10450 > AV40. The sequence continues at coordinate 934 of DASTJU010000352.1, forward strand.
GCCTTTGTGATAATCGGCGTGACAAAATCGGAGATAAATCGTGTTGCGCTGATAATTGAACTTCGGCTCTTTCCCGCGCGTCCCTTCGATGAATTCAACGATGTGGTCCATTTCGTCGTCACTCTCTGCCCGCAGGCCTTCGAGCCCCTGGGAGTGATAAATCAGCTGAGCTTTGGTCTTTTGGGTCACGAAATCGACCACTTCGGTCAGAATGGATTCGGCCGAGGAAAATAATTCGGCGTGATCGCGCGCGCAGCGCTCGTTCCAATCACCGAACGGTTCCCATTTTTCGCCATTGGTCCCCGGCCGGAAAACTTCGCGTTCAGTCGTTAAAATAAAATCGGGACGTAGCGGAAATTCGAAATCGGTCAGACCGGATTCGAGCAGATCGACCGAACGGCCGGTATTGATCGCAAAAAGAACGCCGCCGTTTTGTAAATCGCAAATCAATTGCATGCAACGCTCGTCCAGGACCGGCTCGCTCACGCGCGAGACGAGCGTGCCGTCAAAATCGATGCTGAGAAGCCGGACTTTCATGGTCGATCTTCTACCTTGTCGATCTTACGAGCGGGAGCAAGAGTACGGAGTGAAATCGGCATATGAGCTGGCAATGGAGCGACTCGCCAAGAGTCAGCCGATTATCAAATTGACCGACGGCCAGAAGAAGCAGCTCGCGGAGGTCGATTCAACCTTCAAAGCGCGGATCGCCGAGAAGGAATTGTTTCTCAAAAGCGAAATTCAAAAGGCGCAAAGCGCCGGAAAATCCGAAGAAGTGGAATCGCTTGAAAAACAACTTGCGAGCGAGATTAAGCGGTTGCAGGAAGATTGCGAAGCGAAGAAAGAAAAATTGCGCGCGAGTTTCGCAGGTAGGGGCGATTGACCTCAATCGCCCGCAATGCCAATCCGGCTCGGATCGGTTCGGTGAACCACCCCTACCTAAGAAATCGCTTCGGCTGGTTGCGTTTTTGCCGCGGTATCGCTCCTCTTCGGCAAATCGGGATCGAGAAAGCCCAGCATGTGGGCGCGCTTGATGGTGCGAACGCCTTCCTCTTTCTGCAGGTCGGCGATGCTTTGGTGAAACGCTTCCATTTTTGTCCAGTGCACTTTTGGCCGGAAATGGTGTTCGGCGTGGTAGCCGTTATAGAAAAAGAGCCAGTTGTAGATTTTTCCGTAACTGCTCACGCCCCACGCGATCGGTTTATCGGGGTTTGCGCCGTAATGGCGGTAGTAGCCGTTCAAGTAACTGAAGCAGTGGCCGAGATACCAGAACGGAACCATAAAGAAGATCACGTATCGCGAGTTGAAGAAAAACATGACCAGGAGAGTGGTCGCGAACGCAGCGAGCTCGAGGTTCCCCCAAAAAACGTCGCCATTCTCGCGTTTGCGCAGTTCTCGACGAATCGCACCGACATCGTCGCGGAAGAAACTCAGGAACACATAACGCCACGGACTTTCGGCCTCGCCGTGGTGGCCGTGGCGGTAGATCGACAACCAATCGATCGTGTCGCCGCTTTCGTCCTGCCGATCTGAATTGCCTTTGTGGTGCTGCATGTGGACGCCGTCGTAGTAGGTCTGCGAAAAACAGCAGGCGACGGATTGGGTGATGCCAAAAAGCCGATTGAGGATGCGAGCGCGGAAAAACGGGTTGTGAATGAAGTTGTGGCCGATGCCGTTGATGTTCGCGTTCACCATCAGCGAGTAAGTGAATCCCAAAACCAGCATTACCCAGAGCGGCGCGTGCGGGTACAAAAAGAAGAGCCCGAGAAAATAGGCGAGATGGAAAAGCCCGGCCAAAGCGGGCACCGCGTCCCAGCGGGTGTGCGCGAACAACCGCGAATTGGTTGCGGGTCGCTCAGTGCGAATGGCGTCAGCGTTCATGGAGGCGGGTACCATTCGCGAAAGAGTTCCCTTCTGGCAAGTTGTTCATTGCCAATGTTCACTTCGCGCGCCTAATTTAGCCCCTCATGTTCGCGCATCAGCCAGAAATGAAAATCTTCAGCGGCACGGCTAACCGCGAATTGGCCGAACGGATCTGCAAATACATCGGCGTTCCGCTCGGCAAGGCGACGATCAGCTCGTTCCCGGACGGTGAGACTTACGTGATGATCGAGGAGAACGTTCGAGGCCGGGACGTTTTTCTGATTCAGCCGACCTCGCCGCCGAGCAACCAACACCTGATGGAACTGCTCATCATGGTGGATGCGGCGCGTCGCGCCAGCGCCGATCGAATCACGGCGGTCATTCCGTTTTTTGGCTACGCCCGCCAGGACCGCAAAGACAAGCCCCGAGTGCCGATCACGGCGAAGCTGATTGCGAACCTGTTGTACGCCGCGGGCGTCAATCGCGTTCTAACGATGGACTTGCACGCGCAGCAGGTTCAGGGCTTTTTCGACATCCCGGTCGACCACCTCTATTCATTGCCCGTACTAATTAAGTACCTCCGGCAAATGCTGACCGGGAAAACGGTCGTCGTTTCGCCCGACATCGGTGGTTTGAAGATGGCCTCGGCCTATGCCGAAGCGCTTGGCGCGAACCTGGCCATCGTGGCCAAGGAGCGAAAAAGCGCGACCGTGACCGAAGCGCTCTACCTGATCGGTGAAGTTAAAGATCACGATGTGCTCCTGGTGGACGACCTGACCGAAACCGCCGGCACGCTCACCTCCGCGGCGGAGCTCTTGAAAAAGCGCGGGGCTAAGAAAATCTACGCTGGGGTCTCCCACGCAGTCCTGGTCGATGTCGCCATCCCCAGGTTGCAAAAGTCTAAAATTGAGGAATTAATAACGACCAACAGCACGCCGGTTCGCCCGGTGGAAGGATTTAAAACCACCGTGCTCTGCGTCTCCGAGCTCCTCGGGGAGGGGATGAAGCGGATCCATAATGATGAATCCGTGTCGTCGCTGTTCAAGATCGACACCTAACGAACATGGCAAAGCAAGTTAAACTGAAAGTAGAACCGCGGTCGGAGACGGGGCGTTCCGCTGCGCGCCGATTGAAAGCGCGCGGCATTGTTCCGGCCGTCGTTTACGGCGGGAAGGAAAAATCCCAGCCGCTCCAGGTTTCTGCGCGCGACATCAACGCCATGCTCAGTCATGCATCGGGCGAAAATATTCTAGTGGAACTGGAGATCGCCGGACAAAAAGCGACCCGTCCTGCTCTTTTGCAGGAAGTTCAGCACTCGCCGGTCGGCGGCGATGTCCTTCATGTCGATTTCCACGCAATTTCCATGGACGAGAAAATTCAAGCCGACGTGCCGCTGGAACCGTTGGGCGTGCCGAATGGGGTAAAGAATTTCGGCGGTTTGCTGGAGCAAAATTTGCGCGCTCTCGCGATCGAGTGTTTGCCACGCGATTTGCCCGACAAGATCACGGCCGATGTATCGGCGCTTAACATTGGCGATTCGATTCACGTTCGTGACATCAAACTTCCGCCGGGCGTGACCGCAAAAGCCCCGGCCGATTTGACAGCGTTTTCAGTAATGGCGCCGGTGATTGAAGAAGAGCCGGTTGCGGCCGAAGCCGAGGCTGCTGCTGGTCCGGAAGTGATCACAGCGAAGAAGGAAGAAGGCGAAACGGCGGCACCCGCTCCGGGTGGCAAAGGCGCTCCCGCTGCTGGGGCGAAAGGCGCTCCCGCGCCTGCGGGCAAGGGTGGCGCTCCGGCTCCGAAAGAAAAAGAACAGAAGAAGTAGGTCCGAGCCGGACTGGCACTATTCTGCATTTTCGACTTCGCGGTTGTGGACGAAAAACCGATTCGCTTGGTCGCAGGCTTGGGCAACCCCGGTGCCGAATATGCGCGCACTCGCCACAACATCGGCTTCATGGTTGTCGATCTTCTCGCGCACGAAGCCGGAGCGGCCTGGGAGAAATCGAGCAAATGGGACGCGGCCACGACAAAATTTCGCGATGCTCTGCTGGTTAAACCTGCGAGTTATATGAATCGCAGTGGCCATCCGCTTTTCGCGATTGCCCAATTCTTTAAAATTGCGCCGCAAGAAGTTTTCGTTGTCCTGGATGATTTTTCTCTACCTCTCGGACGATTGCGGATTCGGCAAAGCGGCGGTCCTGGCGGGCACAACGGCCTCGAATCGATCATCGTTCAGTTTGGGACCGAAGAGATTCCACGACTGCGCCTTGGAATCGGTCCAGCCCCGATTGAAGGAGCGAGCGATTATGTGCTCAGCAATTTTTTCGACGAAGAAAAAGACCTCGTAAGATCGACAATCACCCGAGCAGCCGACGCGGTGAAATGCGCGATTGACAACGGCGTCGTTTCCGCGATGAACACTTTCAACAAAATCGAAGAAGAATCATGAAGAATCGTTACGAAGCATTGCTCGTCCTCAACTCCCAGGGGAAGGAAGAGAGCGTGCATGACATTGTCGAGCGTTTGGAATCCGAATTCAAAAAAGAGGGCGCCGAAATCGAGCAGGTGCAAAAGATGGACAAACGCCAGTTTTCCTATGCCGCCGGTCCGCTCGACGCCGGATTTTACGTGAATTTTGTCTTTCACGCTGATCCGGACTTGATCACGAAGCTGCGTTCCAAATTCAAACTCGACCCGGAAGTTTACCGTCAGCATTACCAGCGGCTGCGCGAGAAAACCGAAAAGAAAGAGCGCAAGGAAAAGCCGGCGAAAAAGTTGGCGCGCGCGAAGTAAATCCGCTAAGACTGGCGCATGGCCAGTTTCAATAAAGTCATTCTCCTCGGAAATCTGACGCGCGATCCCGAAGTGCGTTATACCCCCAAAGGCAGCGCCGTTTGCGACCTCGGCATTGCTATTAATCGTCAATACACCCTCGACAGTGGCGAGAAGCGCGAAGAGGTCACCTATGTCGATGTTGTTCTCTGGGCGCGGCTCGCTGAGATCGCCGGTGAATATTTGAAGAAAGGCCGGCCGATTTTTATCGAAGGCCGTCTCCAACTGGATACCTGGGACGACAAACAAAGCGGGCAAAAGCGGAGTAAGCTGCGCGTGATTGGCGAAACCATGCAACTTCTCGGCGGTCGTCCACCGGGCGCGGGCGGTGCTGCAGCTGAAGGCGCCGAGCCCGCACGAGAATCGCGTCCGAGTAAACCTGCCTCGCCGCCGAAAGCCGGCGCCGCAGCCGAACCCGACGACGACGAGATTCCGTTTTAGTCTGAGACGCGTTGTAGCGGTGCTTGTTTTTGAGCGCCCCTAGAACATGAATTCCACCGAAGCGTGCATCGCGCTCAACATGCTGCCGACCGTCGGGCCGGTCCGACTCCGCAAATTGCTGCAAGTTTTCAAGGAACCGCAGCAGATTCTGACTGCGAAACGGACTGAGCTTCGCAAAGTCGATGGGATTGGCGGCGAAGTCGCCGATCAAATTTCAAATTGGGAATCGATTGTCGATCTTCCTGCGGAGCTGAAGCGCGTCAAAGATTTCGGCGCGACCGTCATCACCCAGAGTTCGCCATCTTATCCGAAATCCCTGCGCGAGATCCATGCGCCACCGATCGTTCTTTATGTCTGGGGCTAAATTCAGGAGCGCGATCAGCATGCGCTGGGAATCATCGGCGCGCGCCGCACGACTCATTACGGGAGTGAGTCGGCGAAGAAACTCGCCTATCAACTGGCTTATGCCGGGTTGACGGTGATCAGCGGCCTCGCGCGTGGGATCGATACCGCCGCGCATCAAGGCGCTCTGGCCGCGAAAGGACGTACCATTGCGGTCATCGGCTCCGGACTGTCGAAGTTATATCCGCCCGAAAATCGCGCGCTTGCTGAGAAAATTTGTAACGGTAGCGGCGCGGTCGTGTCTGAGTTTTCGATGGAAATCGAACCCGACCGTCAAACATTTCCGATGCGAAACCGGATTATCTCCGGCTGGAGCCACGGGATTCTCGTGGTCGAAGCAGGCGCGAATAGCGGCGCGCTGATTACCGCATCGCAGGCGTTGGAGCAGGGGCGCGCGGTTTACGCTGTGCCGGGACACATCAACGCGCCGAGCGCGATCGGATCGAACCGGCTCATTCAGCAGGGCGCGAAACTCGTCATGGACGCCAACGATATTCTCGATGATCTCCAAATTCTTTTGCCCGAAACAAAACCGTCGCCGCAAGCGGCCGCCCGTCCGTTGCCTCCGCTCTCGGACGAAGAGCGCCGTGTTTATGACGCAATCGAGGCGACCGAGACGCCCATCGACGAGATCGCCACGAAATCAAATTTGCCAAGCGGCACAGTCTCTTCTACTCTCCTCGCCCTTGAGCTGAAGCGGCTGGTGAAGCAGTTGCCCGGGAAATATTTCGTGAAACTCGCCTGACCTCGTCCGCGACCTGCTCATCCCCCCGTTTGCAAGGTCTTCAACATCAATGTCTAAATCCCTGATCATCGCGGAAAAGCCGAGTGTGGCGAGCGATCTCGCTCGCGCTCTTGGCGGTTTCAAAAAGGAAGGCGACCACTTCGAAAGCGATAGCTATGTGATCTCGTCTGCCCTGGGACATTTGGTCGAATTGGCTTTGCCGACTGAGCTCGATGTGAAACGCGGAAAATGGAGCTTTGCCAATCTCCCGATTATTCCCGACGAATTTGAGCTGAAACCGATCGAGAAAACGAAGGCGCGCTTCAACATGCTGAAGAAGTTGATGAAGCGAGACGATGTCGATCTTCTTATCAACGCCTGCGACGCTGGGCGCGAAGGCGAGTTGATTTTCCGTTATCTGGTCAAGCTGAGTGACGTCAAAAAGCCGATCCGCCGTTTGTGGTTGCAATCGATGACTACGGATTCGATCCGCGAGGCATTCAATCATTTGCGCACGGAAGAGGAAATGGTGCCGCTCTCAAAGGCGGCAGTTTGCCGATCCGAGAGTGATTGGCTGGTCGGGATCAACGGCACCCGCGCGATGACGGCATTTAACAATCGCACTGGCGGTTTTCAGCTGACGCCGGTCGGCCGCGTGCAAACGCCGACCCTCGCGATCCTGGCTGAGCGCGAAGACAAAATTCATCAATTCAAGCCGCGCGATTATTATGAAGTGTTTGGCGATTTCGAAGTTAAAGCCGGCACATATCGCGGTCGCTGGTTCCGGGAGGATTTTACCAAGGAGGGCGATGAGGACGCTCGGGCAGAGCGGATTTGGGACAAGGCAACGGCGGACGAAATTAAGAGCCGCTGTGTCGGCAAGACCGGTGTTGCCACCGAAGAACGGAAGCCGACCTCACAGGCGCCGCCTTTGCTTTACGATCTGACGAGTCTGCAGCGGGATGCGAACGGGCGCGGCTTCAGCGCCAAGCGCACGTTGCAAATTGCGCAGCAACTTTACGAGCGCTTCAAAGTGATCACTTATCCACGGACTGACTCGCGCTATTTGCCGGAGGATTACATCCCGACGGTAAAATCGACCCTGAGCCGGATCGAGAACACGCACGCGCGCACTGTTCTTGACAATAACTGGGTCAAACCGTCAAAACGCATTTTTAATAACGCCAAGATTTCGGATCACTTCGCGATCATTCCGACCGGCACGGAGCCGCACGGGCTCGATGAAGTGCAGCAGAAAATTTACGACATGATCGTGCGCCGTTTCATCAGCGGCTTTTTCCCGCCGGCGCAATTTGAAGTGACGACCCGCATCACTCGCGTGGACAAAGACGCATTTAAAACCGATGGCAAAATTATCAAGGATCCGGGCTGGCTGGCAGTTTACGGACGTGAAGCAGCTTCGGAACAGCAGGGCGAAGAAACTCTGGTAGCGATTTCACCGAACGAACCGGCCAAGGTCCTCGATATCGAGGTTGCGCAAAACGAAACCAAACCGCCGGCGCGTTTCAGTGAGGCAACATTGCTCTCCGCGATGGAAGGCGCCGGCAAACTCGTTGAAGACGAAGAATTGCGCGAAGCGATGCGCGAGAAAGGCCTCGGCACGCCGGCAACGCGCTCGGCAATTATCGAAGGGCTGATTAACGACGGTTACGTTCATCGCCAGGGACGCGAATTGATCGCGACCGCGAAAGGTTTGGCGTTGATCACACTTTTGCGCGGCATCGGCGCCACGGAATTGTGTTCTCCGGAAATGACCGGTGAGTGGGAATCCAAGCTCAAGCGCATGGAAAAAGGCGCGATGAAACGCAACGATTTCATGGCGCACATCAAGAAGTTCACGCGCGAGATCGTTGAGAAGGCGAAAAATTTCGAAGGCGACAGTGTCACCGGCAATTTCGAGCCGCTCGAGGTGAAATGTCCGAAGTGCGGCGGCGGTCCGTTCGATGAAAGCTACCGCACCTTCAAATGTCGATCTTGCGAATTAATCGTTTGGAAGACGATGGCCGGACGATTGTTCGAACGTTCCGAGCTGGAAAAACTTTTAACTGAGAAACAAGTCGGCCCTCTCGAAGGTTTTCGAAGCAAAGTCGGCCGCAAGTTCAACGCAACCGTTAAACTTAGTGAAGAATTCAAACCCGCGTTCGATTTCGGCGAGAACGGACACGATCAACCGATTACGATCGACACCGCGAAGCACGAAGCGCTCGGGCTATGTCCGATTTGCCAAAAAGGTCAGATTTACGTGCTTGATCGCGCCTTCGCCTGCGAGAACGCGGTCTCAAAGGAGAAGACCTGCACATTCCGCATCAGCAAAAACATTTTGCACCGCGAGATTCCTCAAGAGCAGGTCCAAAAATTAATTGCCACGGGAAAGACCGATCTGCTTCCGAAGTTTGTTTCTAAGAAAGGCCGGCCATTTTCCGCGCACCTCAAATTGGAAAACGGAAAAGTCGGTTTCGAATTCGCGGAAAGAAAGCCGAAGAAGAGCGCGCCGCGCAAAGCAGTCGCGGCCTGATACTTGGTTTTTACCAAAACCAAGTCGCCGGCTTCCCCTAGACCGATTCGGTCGCCGCGGCGACCTCACAGCCTCCCGCCGTAAAGTTCGCGCCCTGCGAACCGCAACAACAATTCCAAGCGTTAAAGATCGTTGACGCCACAACGCGTGGTGTGTTATTTAGCCTTTAACACTATGCGTTGCCCCAAGTGCGGCTCGCGTGATGACAAAGTTATTGATTCACGTCAGTCTCGCGATAGCTCCAGCATTCGCCGGCGCCGCCAATGTCTCAAATGCGGATACCGCTTCACGACTTACGAAGAAATCGAACGCTCCGACCTGCGAGTGGTGAAGCGAGATCGCACCCACGAGCCGTTCGATCGTCGCAAGCTCGCCGGCAGCATTGCCAAGGCTTTCGAGAAACGTTCCACCAGTTTGCTCACCCTCGAGCAGCTCGTTGATGAAATCGTGCACGATTTGGAAACCGGCGGCCGTGAAGTCCAGTCCGACGCTATTGGGGCAAAGGTTCTCGAGAAATTGCGCGGCATCGATGAAGTCGCGTATTTGCGTTACGCCTCGGTCCATCGGCGCTTCGAAGATGTCGATCAATTCGTCGACGCCATCCACGCGTTGGGCAAGACGGCGAAGCCTGACTCGAAGCAGCGTGAATTATTTCCACCAGATCAAATGAATCATGGTCGCGTTTAAAGAAGAGTTTCCATATTTGCGCTGCGACTCGGGCCAGCTTTTCGAGTTCGACCGCAATTGGTTGCACGCCGCCATCAATCGCGCGGCCGATAAGGCCGGTTATCCGAGCTGGTGGTTGACCGAGCACGTCACCGAGAGCATCGCCTTTTATCTGCATCTGCGGAACGACGAGAACGTCGTCGCCTTCAAACAACTTCAGGAAACGGTGCAGTACGTTCTGAAAGCGATCGGCTACAAGGAAATCATTCCCTATTTCGCCCCGGCGCCACCGCCGATTTCGATCTCGTTGGTGGATATCGCGCATCAAGCTGGCAGCGGTTACGAGCTTGCCTTCTTCGATCTTCTCGAAAAACGGCTCAATTCGCTGATCGAGACCGGCGTGGACAATCTGCAACTTTGCTCGTTGCAGCCATGCGTGAAACATCTCCGCTGCACCCGGGTTTGGACCCGCGCCTGCGATTCTTTACGGGAAGAAATTGTCTGCTTCATTCGGGAACGGCTGACATCAACCACTAGCGAGCGTTTGAAATGCTCGCTGCGGTGATTCCTTAGTCCGACAATTTGCCATGACGATCTTCGAAAAAATCATCGCACGCGAAATTCCTGCGAAAATTGTTTGGGAAGACGACGACGCAATCGCTTTTCACGATGTCAATCCGCAGGCGCCGGTTCATGTGCTGATCGTTCCGAAAAAAGTCATCCCGCGATTGGCGGGCGCGACCGAATCCGAACGCGCGATTCTCGGAAAATTGTTGCTCGTCGCGGGTGAGCTCGCAAAAAAGCTCGGGGTCGAGCAATCAGGCTACCGGGTGGTGATTAATAGTGGGCCCGACGCCGGCGAAAGCGTTCCGCATCTTCACGTTCATTTGTTAGGCAAACGCGCTCTGGCCTGGCCGCCGGGCTAGGGCTTGTCCTGAGCGTAGTCGAATGGATCGACACTAAATGCCTGCAACGCTCGACCCCGTCCGGCCGATCAAGCTGGACGAAATCAAAGACGCGCGGCAGCGGATCGCGCAAACAATTGTTCGGACGCCGCTCATTCGCCTCGAGCTTGGTTCGGATTTTCCCGATATCCGTTTGAAGCTTGAGAATCTTCAGCCGATTAACGCTTACAAGTTGCGCGGCGCTGCGAACGCGGTTGCGATGCTTTCTGAATCCGAGCGTGAACGCGGCGTCTGGACGATCAGCGCCGGCAACGCAGGGCAGGGGGTTGCTTATGCTGCGCGACAAGCAGGCGTTCCCTGCACGGTCGTTGTGATTGAGACGGCACCCGAATCCAAGATCGGACGGATGCGGGCGCTCGGTGCGAAATTGCTTCCGGTCTCGTACGATGTCGCTTGGAAAGCGCTCGACGATCGCGCGTTTCCCGGAGCCGAAGGAACTTTTGTGCATCCGTTCGACGATGACAATTTCATCGCCGGCCACGGTACGATGGGCCTTGAGATTCTGGAAGACGCGCCAGACACGAAAGCGATCATCGCTAGCATCGGCGGTGGCGGTCTAATCACTGGAGTCGCGAGCGCGATCAAAGCAATCAAGCCGGAGATTAAAATTTTTGGGGCTGAACCGGAAACCGCTGCGCCTGCAGCGTTGTCGTTCGAGAAAGGCTCACCGCAGGTTTTCAAAAGCTGGAAAGCGTCGTTTGTCGACGGAGCCGGCGGTCAAAGCGTGTTCCCGCGAATGTGGGAACGGATGAAACCGCTGGTGGACGATTACATCGTCGTCACTTTGGAGGAAACGAAGAAGGCGATGCGAATGATGGCTGAAAAAGCGCGAGTCATTTCCGAAGGCGCGGGAGCATTGCCGCTCGCTGCAGCGTTGACTGGAAAAGCGGGCAAGGGTCCGATCGTTGCCATCGTTTCCGGCGGCAACATCGACATGAAGAAATTCTTCGAACTGATTAGCTGATCAGTTCAATGCGACTTCATCATGTCGCGGCAGCCAGCGACGTTGCCCATCAATAAGACCACCAGAACTCCGTAGAGAATGAGCGTTCGCGTCGTTGTCTTCGAGCGGAAATAAAAAATGCCGTGGACGAGATAAACGGCGTAGCAGCCAATAAGTACTGCCCAGCCGCCGGCGTTTGCCGCGTGACGATCGATGACGGCGACAAGACCAAGCGGAAACATCCACGCCAGCGGCCATAGACCCGGCGCGGTCAAAAGCACTGCGAGAATCCAGATCGCAACGTAGGCGACAATCTTATAGATCAGTCGGACCGGACGATTTCCGGCCTCGTCCGCGTTCGGGTTGGACATTATTCCGT
>DASTJU010000353.1:0-6911 GCA_035716295.1 Chthoniobacterales bacterium
GAGTTAAAGGAAGCCGCGGCCAAGAAAACTCCGGCGGCGGCGACGCCACCTAACGGTCAGTAATGCGGCAAGATCGACATCTTCGCCGGGTGGCGTCTTTAAGATGTCGATTCGAGAAGGTGACGAATGGCCTGTTCGAGCCGGTCGAAATTAATCGGCTTGGTGAGATGTTCTGAAAAGCCAGCATCGTGCGCTTTGTCGACGTCGGTTTCCATTCCGAAGCCGCTCAGTGCGATCCCGAGCAAGCCTTTGCTTTGTCGCAATTCACTCATCAGCTCGTAACCGCTGCGGTCGGGCAAACCAATGTCGCTGATGAGCAGATCGAAATCCTGCGACTGCGTTTTTTCAACAGCCTGGCCCGCTGAGTGGGCAACGGTTATGTCGTAACCGCGGCGTTCAAGCATCATTCTCATTCCGGTGCAGGTATCGACATGATCGTCCACCACCAGAAGTCGGTGGCGACGCGAAGTAGGTTCTTTCTTTTCCGGAACGGTCGGGCGTTCGCCATCCGCGCCATTTTCCGCGCGAACTGGCGCCGCCACTGTTTTCAACTGCACAATGAAAGTGGAGCCTTTGTCTTTGCCCGGACTTTCGACGCGAATTTTTCCGCGGTGGGCGTCGACCATCGCCTTGGAAATCGCGAGGCCAAGCCCAAGGCCGCCAAAGCGGCGGGTAATGGAAGCTTGTCCCTGCTCAAACGCGTTGAAGATTTTTCCAATCTTTTCCTCTTCGATGCCGATTCCGGTGTCGGTGATACGAACTTCGATTTCGTCCGGCAACGTGTTCGAAGTCGTCATCGTGATTCGACCGTTATCGGGGGTAAACTTCAGGCTGTTTTTGACGAGATTCCAAAACACCTGCTGCAATCGGGCCGGATCGCCCTCGACGTGGACACTTTGCGCATTGAGTTCAAATTTGGCCTCGATTGATTTCTTGGCCATGTCTTCGCGACAAATTTCGTAGGCCCGCCGCAGGATTTCATGCACGTCAACGATTTCAAAACTGAGTTGTAATTTCCCTTTGGCGATACGCGTGACGTCGAGCAGGTCGTCGATCAAACGGGCTTCCAGTTCGACATTTCTTCGAATGACTTCGAGTGCTTGCCGCAACTTGGGCGACCGCGGAGTCGTCGCTTCCAATTCACCCACCATCGCGATCACGGGGGAGAGAGGGTTGCGCAATTCGTGCGAAAGAAGCGCGAGGAACTGATCTTTCGCCGTATTGGCATTGATCAGCTCGTGCCGCAGAGTGACATCGCGAGTTTTGTCTTCCACAAAATAAAGCACGCCTTGGATGGTTTGGTCAGCGGCTTGCAGGCGCAAGAGTGTCACGTTGACGAAGTGGGTCATGCCGCCTTCGTCCCGAAATGGTTGCTCAATCAGTTGAAACGGCGTGCCGAACGAGAGGACACGCTCAATCGCATCGGCCGGCGCGATTTTCACATCATCGTAGGTCGCCTCGATTATCTCGCGGCGGCGGGGCAAACCGCCAAAGCGTTGGGCCATTTGGGTGAATGCTTCGTTAGCTTGTGAAAATTTTCGCGAGCTTGGATCGACAAAAGCAATGCCGACCGGCATGTTCGCGAGGATCTTCTCCTTGAAAATCACTTCGCGCTCGATCCGGCGGGCGGCTTCGGTTTGGCGGCGATAAAAAATTCCTCCAAACCACGCGAAAATAGCGGTGAATGCCATTAGCCAGGTCGCCAGCGTAGCCATTAGGCTCACCAGGTCGCGGACCGGTTTGTAGGCGACAGCTTTTGGTTGTTTCACGACCGCGACCCATCCGGTTGATGGCACGGGACTAAATGAATAAAGGATCCCGCCGCGCTCGAGGTTACCGCTTTTTGTTTCGCTGATTTCCCTGGGCACGATCGATTCGCGCGCTGACGAGGTGCCGGTGTTGGGCCGGAAATCATTCGCGAATAGCGGTTGTCCGTTCTGATCGATTACCTGGCAGTTTGATTGGTCGGCAAATTGAATAGTGGAAAGACGGCGGCCGATACGCTCTACCAAGACCGAGACTCCAAGATAACCGACGATATTCTTATCAGGCGTGCGCACTGCGCCGACGACGTCGGTTACCATTCTCTTGTCGGAAAAACGTGGATGCACCGGTGAAACGAAAGCGGCGGTCATTTTTTCCGCCTGTGGTCGCCAGAGATTAGAATCGAAATCCTGGCCAATCATCGCCGGGTTGTACGGAATCGAAGCGACCAAGCGTCCATCGCGACCGGTCAGAAACATTCCGTCTATTCGCGGATGCGAGTAGAAGGTGGTGCCGAGCCACTGCTGCGCTGCCGACTGAGGATTTGATGCATTCAGTAATCGGGAAACATCTGGCGACGTTTGATAGTAATCGATGATGCCGCCAGTGCGGCTGAGGTCGTCACCGACAAGACGACCGATTAGTTCGACAAAGGTTTGCCGGTCTCGCAAAATCCGCGATTCCAGCATCTTGGTGACAAAGGTGTAGGAAAACCAAACGGTCAGGATGGAAGGCACCCACCCGGCCAAGAGAATCGAGACGACAATATTGAATCGTTCGAATCGATCGTGCCGGGCTTTCTTCAGGAGGTATCGCAATGGCATACCGCTGGATTACAAAGATAGCATATGAGTAGCAGAGCGCCTGCCGTCCACGCCGTTCGGGAGCTGTTTATTCGTTCCGGCGAATCGCGTCGTTCAGTTCTCTCGCTTCCGCGCGAATGACGCCTGCATCTGCGCGAGTGAGGGTCTCAGGTGATTTGCTCAAGATCGGCTGCAATTTTCTTATGCTAGCGCGAATTTTTTCGAAGAGCGCCGTGTGCGCGAGGATCGGCGGCAGCGTTTTCAATTCGGCCGCGAAATAGTCGGCCAAATCCGGTTGGGCCAAAAGCTTCGCGCGCTGCGGAGAGAATTCCGCTTCCACCGCTCCTGCGGCAATCTCTAATCCGCGCAGCCAACCGCCGAGACTGATTAGATGCGCCATCTTCTCATCGCGCAGTTCAATCATCGCTTGTTCGACATCGGTTTGGGTCGCGATCAGCTCCTGGCGGACTTGCGACCATTCACCGCGCCGGCCGAGCTCAGTCAGGCTTGCGCTGTGCCGCATCACCCGATCGCCCACGCCAAGTGCGCGCGCTTGTTCCATTAATACGCGTCCGAAATTTTCGACCAGATTTTTTCTTTCGGCTTCAACAATCAGAAAACCATCGGCGATCAATTCGCCAAAAATCATTCCTTTATGCTCGCGGCCGACCGCGATCGATTGCGGATGCTCGCGCTTCAATTGATCGAACGGGAGCGGTCGCAGTTGATCGAGCTGGGCGAAGATCTTTTCGATGGAGGGCGCGGTATACGGATTGACGCCAAGCTCTTCGCGTTCGTGCTCCTTATCGTCGTTCGGCTGTTCCTGGTTCGCGGCAATCGCGACTGATGTCAACGCCAGCGCGAGCAAGATCGACATCGAGCAAATTTTTGCACGCTTTTGCGCCGTTTTGCCGAGGCAATCGCGCCATTTTTGATTTGACGCTGGCGAGGGAAGCGCCATCATGCGCACCTGCTGTCTTAATAACTGGCAGCCAACCTTATGCAAGGAAGCCTCGGCTATGTGATTTGGACGGCGTGTTACCTCGCCGTACTCATCGGTCTGTCTGGCTACGGCATTCACCGGTATTTCATCATTTATCTCTTCCTGAAAAACCGCAAACGCGCGTCCGTCCCGGCCGGGCAGTTCCGGCAGCTGCCAAAAGTAACGGTTCAGCTTCCGATTTTTAATGAAGTTTACGTGGTGGAGCGCCTTTTGCGTTCGGTCAGTGAGCTCGATTACCCGCGAGATTTGCTGCAAATCCAGGTGCTCGACGATTCGACCGACGATACGCGCGAGGTGACTGCTTCTTGCGCCGAAGAATTGCGGCAGCGCGGCTTCGATGTTCAGCTGATTCATCGCGTCGACCGGACCGGATTCAAGGCCGGTGCGCTCGCAGTCGGGCTCGAATCGGCTTCCGGTGAGTTTGTTTGCATTCTCGACGCCGACTTCGTCGCGCCGCCGTACTTGCTTCAGCGGACGATCCATTTTTTCACCGATCCGAAGATCGGCATGATCCAGTCCCGCTGGGGGCATTTGAACCAAGGCTATTCGCTGCTGACGCGGATGCAGGCCATGTTTTTGGACGGCCATCTTTTGCTTGAGCAAACGGCGCGCAGCCGCAGCGGACGCTTTTTTAATTTCAACGGCACAGCCGGTCTTTGGCGCCGCTCTTGCATTGAGGAGGCGGGCGGCTGGCAGCACGACACTCTTTGCGAAGATCTCGATCTGAGCTATCGCGCCCAACTCGCTGGTTGGAAATTTATTTTCCTTCCCGACGTTGTTACGCCCGCGGAATTGCCGGTCGACATGAACGGCTTCAAGTCCCAACAGCATCGTTGGACCAAAGGCTCGATTCAGACCTGCAAGAAATTGTTGCCGCGGATTTGGCGAAGCGACCTGCCTTTCGCGATCAAAGCTGAAGCGACCGGTCATCTGGTCTCGAATTTCGCGTATTTGCTTCTCGCCTGCTTATGCGTGCTTTTGCATCCATCCACCGGCGGACCGCAATCGGGCTGGGTCCGCACTTTCTTGATCGACGTCCCGATTTTTTTCACTGCTTCAGTGTCAGTTGCGATCTTTTACGTTTGCGCGCAACGCGAGCTTCATCCGCGCACGTGGATGAAACAAATGTTGCTCCTGCCGTGTTTGCTTGCGCTCGGCATTGGCCTTTCCCTCAACAACGCGCGCGCCGTTCTGGAAGCGATCTTCAACCACAAATCGGATTTCACGCGAACGCCGAAGTACGGGATAGAGCACAGGACCCAGTCTTGGCGGGAATGTAAATATCGCGCGCTAAAATCGGCCTTGCCGTACGCGGAACTGGCCTTCGGTCTTTATTTCACCTATTTCATTTGGTTCGCGATCGCTCATCAGCAGTTCCTCTCGGTACCCTTCCTGCTAATGTTTCAAGGTGGATTTTTCTATGTTGCCCTTTCGTCGCTTCTGCCTTGGTCGCCGAGAATCAGCTTTGGCGGTTCCCGCTCTCCGGCTCCAATTCCCGCGTGACAAAGCACGTTTTTTGGGTATGAGAGCGCGGATGTTTCGTTCCTCCGTCATCGTTGTTGCGCTGATTTTATGCGCTGTCCCTGTTCGTGCCGTTACTGTTCCGGCCCCGACTCTTTCCACTCGCGTTGTCATCAGCGTTCGGGATCAAAAGCTGATGCTAATCGAGAACGGAATGATTGCCGCGACCTATCCGGTGTCGACGTCGAAATACGGATTGGGCGATGGCTGGGGCAGTCTCGCCACGCCACTTGGATTATTGCAGGTCGCGCAAAAGATCGGCGATCACGCGCCGTTTGGAGCGGTCTTCCATAATCGTCGCTGGACCGGTGAGGTTCTGCGGCCGAATACTCCTGGGCGCGATCCGGTAATGACGCGCATTATTTGGCTGCGCGGACTGCAAGCCGCCAATTCTAACGCTTTCAAGCGCTGCATTTACATTCACGGAACAAACGAGGAGAAAACGATCGGCCGGCCGGCCAGCTTCGGCTGCATCCGCATGAGATCGACCGACGTGACTGCTCTTTACAACCAGTTGCCGCTCGGTACTCCGGTTGAGATTGTTCAGGATCCATTGCCCAAAGCTTCGAAGATGGCCGATCCTGAAGTTTACGGTTTTGACGCTCCTGCTTCTGCTTCGGGCCTGAGAAAAGATTCTTCGCCAATGAAGGTCGCGTCCGGTCCGCGCGCCTGATTCAAGATCGACATCTTGACATTTTGTCGGCCTGCGCGAGCGTCCCCGCCCCGTAAATTCTCGGTAACACCACCATGGCCAATACCAAATCCGCAGCGAAACGTTCCCGGCAATCCCTCACGCGCGCCAATCAAAACCGCGGTGTGCGGACTCGGCTCCGCACGTTGCAAAAACGCGTTCGCGGTGCGGCCAAGCCCGATGCGGAACAGATTCGCGGTCTGATTTCGGCGCTCGATAAGGCGGCGAAACGGGGCATTATTCATCGCAACGCGGCTAATCGCCACAAGACGCGCCTAAATGCTTTGATCGCTGGCGCCGCTGCTCGAAAATAATCCGCTTACGGGCCGGCCTTGTAGAGATAAGATTGACCTCGCTGGAAACGGCAGGCTCAATCGTGAAATTCGCGCCTTGCAGAGTTTGGTATGACGTCGCAATTAGGCCAGGATCGACGCAAACGTAACCTCGTTATTTTCCTGCCCGACCAACAACGGGCCGATACTCTGGCTTGCTACGGAAACGGGAAGGTTCACGTCCCGAATTTAAATAAGCTCGCATCCGAAAGCGTTGTTTTTAACCGGGCTTACGTTACTCAGCCGGTGTGTTCGCCTTCGCGCGCGTCTTTGATGACCGGCCTTTGGCCGCACACGAACGGCTGCACCAATAATGGATTCGCTCTTGATCCAGGTCTGGCGACGTTGCCCGAGCTGATCGGGGATAATTATCGCGCGGGTTACGTTGGCAAGTGGCACCTGCGCGAGCAACCGCCAACCAAACGAGGGTTCCAAGAGTGGGTCTCGGTCGAGGGTGTCAGCGATTACAGCAAGTTTCTGGTTGGACACGGGCTAAAGCCTGATCACGAAAAAGGCGGCTTCGCCGCGCTCACGATCAGCAATCTGCCCCTGGAGCTATCGCAACCGCGTTTTGTCCAGGAGCACGCGTGCGAATTCATTAAGCGGAATCAGAAAGATCCATTCATTCTGGTCGTTGCCTTCGTTGAACCGCATTCGCCTTACAACAGTCCCTTCAATAGTGAACATCCGATGGACGCCGTTGATGTCGATCCTACAGCTTTACAACCGGCGGCGGACGACGCTCTTCCCTTACGATATCGCCTTACTCGTGAATGGCAGCAGGACCGGGCAACCCA
>DASTJU010000354.1:0-2551 GCA_035716295.1 Chthoniobacterales bacterium
TGACGACTCGCGAACCGGATGCAGTCGCCGGCACTGAAATTCTCGTCAACGGGGGCAAGATCGACATCGTGCGCGACGGCGGCGAAGCGCCGGGGACGCAAGTCGAGGTGCGCTCGCTTTTTTACAACGTGCCCGCCCGTCGCAAATTTTTGCGCGCGGAAAATACCGAGAGTCGCAACATCGAACACCAACTCCATTTGCAGGCGATCGGACATTCCCAAATCGCTTTCACATTTACTCGCGACGAGCGGGTGGTGTTTCAACTTCCCGCGACTGCTGAGTTAACTGATCGAATTCGCGATCTCTACGGAAACGAGTTGTTGCAGCAGTTACTCCCGCTCGACGGTTCGAATTCGTCGCAAATCCGGATCAGCGGATTGATCGGGCGGGCCGGATTGAGTCGGCAAACGCGCGCGCAGCAGCTCGTCTTTGTAAACGGACGCGCGATTGAGAGTCCGGTCATCTCGGCCGCGGTGCGCGAAGGTTATCACACCGCGCTGATGAAAGGACAATATCCGGTCACTTTCCTTTTTCTCGAACTCGATCCCGGCGCGGTGGACGTAAATGTGCATCCGGCTAAACGCGAAGTGCGTTTTCGGGATCCGAATGGAGTTCGAGAAGCGGTCGCGCATTGTATTCAGGAGACGCTCGGGCGGGGCCGCGCGGATTGGCAGGAGAAATTTCGCGCGCCAATGGCAACGCCCTCGCAACCGGCCGTCGATCTAACGCTCCGACCGCAGGTCAGTGCTCCGGAAGAATCGCATCGAGAATTGCCGCAGTTTCCGACAGTTGGAGGGACGACCTCCGTGTCGTCTCAAACGTTTCCAACTGCCGTTGAATCCGACGGACGGGACAGAGCTCGTCCCTCCACCGGTGATCAAGCGAGGGCGAGTCGTCAGCAGCAATTCCAGATCATTGGCGTGCTTAATAAACTTTATGTGTTGATGGAGAACGCGGACGGGCTTGTGCTGGTCGATCAGCACGCGGCGCACGAACGAATCTTATTTGAAGAATTGCGGCGACGAATGGAAGAGCAGGGGGTCCCGTCGCAAAAATTACTTATCACCCAAACCTTCGAATTGCCGCCGCGTGACGCCGATTGGATCGAACAGAACGTGTCGACCTTGCAAAAAATGGGCATCGGAATCGAAAGCTTCGGGCCGAACACATTTAAGATCGACAGTCTGCCGGGATTTCTAAACGTGAGCGATGGCGCGCAATTCATGCGCAAAGTGATCGACGATCTCAAGAGCGCGAGCGATCGCAGTTCGCCGCTGCGTTTAGGCGAAGACATGATCGCCAAGACCGTGTGCCGGCACGCCGTGAAAGCGAATGATCCGTTGCGCTATCTCGAAGTAGAGAAGCTGATTCAGGATCTGTTGGAATGCGATCTGCCTTACTGCTGTCCGCACGGCCGGCCCACCATGATCCAAATTTCAAACGCAGAACTGGAAAAGAAATTCGGCCGCGAGGTTTAGTTGGATGGAGCCTCGAACGATCAAAATTTTGGGAACGCCGGTGGCGTGCGTGACGTATCAATCCGCCTTCGAAGTTGCGCAGACGCTCGCGCGCGAACCGCGACCGACCGCCGTTTGTCCCGCCAATACGCACATTCTCTCGGAAGCGCGTCATGATCCCGATTTCGCGCGGATTATGTCGAAATTTGACTTGGTGCTGCCGGACGGAATGCCGGTGGTCTGGGCAGTGAACCTTCGCGGCGCGGGATTGTCCGATCGCGTCTATGGCCCGTACTTTAATAAGTACGTCTTAGAGCGAACGCCGCGTCCGTGGCGACATTTTTTCTTCGGCGATACTGAAGAAGTTCTCGAAGCCTTCAAGCAAGCGGCAATCAAGTTGCAACCGGAGATCGACATCGTCGGCGCGATCAGTCCACCTTTTCGGCAATGGACCGAATCGGATGAGGCGCAATTCGCCCAAACGATCAACAATGCGGCGCCGGATTTTGTCTGGGTCGCGTTGGCCGGCGGTCGAATGGAGCAATGGATCATCGGCAATCAGTCGCGCTACAACCGCGGCGTTTTTCTGGCGGTCGGTGACGCGTTTACGTTGTTGAGCGGGCGACGGCCGTTCGCGCCGAAATGGATGCAGCGGCTCGGTTTGACCTGGTTGTTTCGACTCCTGGCTGAGCCTCGTCGCCTCGGTCCGCGTTATCTCCGGTATAATTCGATGTTCGTTTACTATCTCCTGCACGATTGGATTCTTGGGCCGCCCCCGGCCTCCGTCGAATAAGGCGTGTAATTTGCTACGGGTTGAAGCTGCGCGCTTTCCCGGTAAAGTGCCGGGCCGTTCGGGCGCCTGAGTTACAAAATGAAATCTGAAAAAATCGTGGTCTGCGGGGGAGGCGGATTCATTGGCGGTCATCTCGTGGCCGATTTGCTTCGCCAGGGCAAAAAAGTTCGCGTGGTCGACGTGAAACCGTTCGAGGAATGGTTCCAAATGTTTCCCGAATCGGAAAATTTGCAGCTCGATCTTCAGGAAAAGGAAGCTTGCGAGCGCGCCGTCGCCGATGTCGATCTTGTTTACAATCTCG
>DASTJU010000355.1:0-8913 GCA_035716295.1 Chthoniobacterales bacterium
CGATGCTCCTCTTGATTTGCAGATCTCGTCTGGAATCTACTCTGATTGGGCGTCTGCGTTACCGGTGCCAGGTCGTTATCCGCCTCTTCAGGATGTTCTTGGAGGAACCGGCCAGTACTTTCCGAGCGATTCGCCGTGCCCATTTTCGAGTCGGAAGTCCAGGATGGTCCTTACTTCGGACGATTTTGCAACGTAGGATGCTTGCCCCACAAGAGCTCGACACCATCAGGCATCGATAAGGTGTGGGAAAAGCGCATGGCGGCACTCCGGAACTAGCCGAACTAAAGACTTGTTCCACAAGCGGAACTCCGTAAAATTGTTGCCCCGATATGGAACGTCGCTCCGGCGACCGATTTGCCATAAGGAATGAACGTAGACTCTGCAAAACTTAGTTTGAGGCCGGCGGTTTATTACAAGTCCGAGGTTGATCAGCCACATCCGGCACGGACGCGCGCCCTGCTCGCGGCGCATCCCGAAGTCCGCCAATTAATGGGCCGAAATCTCTATACGGCGTTGATCGCGGTTTTCATTCTGTTTCTGCAAACCGCGATTGCGTTTTGGATGGGAAAACTCGGGATGCATTATTGGTGGCTGAGTTTGCTGGTGGCCATCAGCGTGGGCGCATTCGCCAACCACGCCTGTTACGTCATCATTCACGACGCAACCCACAATCTCATTTTTAAGGGCAAGAATTGGAACAGACTGCTCGCCATTCTGGCCGACCTGCCGAATATCGGGCCGGGTGCGATGGGTTTTCGCGTTTATCACTTGAAGCATCACGCCCACCAAGGCGCTTA
The DNA here is from genome assembly GCA_035716295.1 of Chthoniobacterales bacterium. GTDB lineage: Bacteria > Verrucomicrobiota > Verrucomicrobiia > Chthoniobacterales > UBA10450 > AV40. The sequence goes on from DASTJU010000355.1 coordinate 798, forward strand.
CGAGATCGATGTCGATCTTCCGAACAAGTGGGAAGCGCGTCTGGTCGGCAACGTTTGGTATCGCAAGGCGATCTGGCTGATGTTGTTTCCGCTTCTGCAACTGACGCGGCCGCCGCGGGTGAAAACCTACACCATGTGGAGCCGCTGGTTGTTTCTCAATCTCGCCTGCGCACTCGCCTATGACGTGGCAATCGTTTATTTTTGCGGCGGAGCCGGTTTGTTCTATCTCGCTCTTTCGTTTTTCTTTTCCATCGGGCTGCATCCGCTGGGCGCGCGCTGGATCCAGGAGCACTTTACCCTCGATTTTCCGCAGGAAACATTCAGCTATTACGGTCCGATCAATGTCGTGGCCTTGAATGTCGGGTATCACAATGAGCATCACGATTTCCCGTCTATTCCCTGGAACAACCTGCCGAAGTTGCGCGCGATCGCGCCGGAATTCTACGACACGCTAAAGTATCACCAGTCCTGGAGCCGGTTACTCTTTCAATTCATCTTCGATAAGCGATACAGCGTGGCCGCGCGCGTGGAACGACACGCAGATTCGTGGTCCGCATTCAGCCCGGAGGCCAAGGCCGCCTAGAATGAACAGCGACCCGGCAAAGCTAAGTTTGAGTAATTTCCTCGCTGGCGAGACCAACGACCCTCTTCAGGCCCCGCCCAGTTTTACCAAGTGGATGCACGTCGGCGCGTGGGCGGTCAAATTGTATGAGCCGGAATTGCTCGCCAGTGCGGACGCTCGCACCACCATTAGATATGACGGCAAGTCTCAGTCCGTCATCAATCTTTGCTCCTACAATTATCTCGGTCTGGCGAATCATCCCGAAGTAATCGCCGCCGCACATGAAGCGCTCAATACTCACGGTTTGGGCGCATGCGGTTCGCCCATGCTCTCAGGCATGACCGATCTCCATCGCGAACTGGAATCGAGAATCGCAAAATTTCTTGGTCGCGAGGACGCGATGCTCTTCAACAGCGGTTTTGGCGGAGCACTCGGTACAATTTCCGGCCTGCTCCGCAAGAGCGACGTCGCCGTCCTGGATAATCGATCGCACTTGAGCCTGCGCGATGGCGCGGTGCTTTCGCGCTGCCGCACCGAAAAGTTTGAACACAACGACCCGGCATCGCTCGACGCTGCTTTGAGCCACAAGAGCGGCCGCCGACAGCTTGTCATCGTCGAGGGAATTTATTCGATGGACGGCGATTTCGGTGATCTCAAAGATTTGATCGCGGTTGCGGAAAAGCACGGCGCCAGAATGTTCATCGACGAAGCGCACTCGATCCTCGGCTGTGGCGATCATGGGCGCGGGGCGGCCGAGCGATTCGGCGTCGAAAAATATTTTCCGCTTGTTTACGGCACGTTTTCGAAGGCGTTTGGCTCGCTCGGCGGATTTGTGGCCGGCTCAAAAGAGACGCTGCAATACCTGCGTTTCTACGCGCATCCCTATGTTTATTCCTGCGCCTTGCCGCCAGTTGTGGTCGCGGGGCTCCTCAAGGCGTTGGAGATTGCGGTCCGCGACGGAGCGGCATTGAGAAAGATTCTTTGGGAGAATGCCGATTATTTTCACGAAAAATTGCGTGAAATCGGTATCGACACCGGAGTATCGACAACCTACGTCATGCCGATCGTCATCGGCGATCGCGAACGCATGTATCGGCTCTGTCACGAGCTGCGGCGCCGCGGGCTTTGGGTGGCGCCGGTTGATTATCCGGCTGTTCCGCAAAAGGGGATCTGCTTTCGTGCCTGCGTCACGGCCAAACACACGCGCGCGGATCTCGACGAAGCCCTTAACATTCTCGCGGACACGCTGACCCCAGCCGTCTTGCAAAACGCCTGAGCTCGCGCTCGAGCCCGGATGGACGCGACTACAGTCGAGGCGACATACAAAACGCGCGAAGTCGAAGGCTTTGCCGATGTTTACTTTTATCGCAAGATCGGTTTTTGGTTGGCCCAACGCTTTGCCGAACAAAACATCCGGCCAGCCACCGTCACGCTTATTGGAGGCGCTTTCGGCATTCTTGCTGGGCACCTGTATTTCTATCGGTTTCTCGCGGTCAACCTGCTCGGTATCGCCCTTCACGTTGTCGCGAACGCGCTCGACAACGCCGACGGCCAGCTCGCCCGCCTAACGAACCAACAAAGTCGCAGTGGCCGCGTCCTCGATAGCGTGGTCGATCATGTCGTCTGGTTCGGCGTCTATCTGCATCTTGCCTTGCGGCACGTCGCCAGCGGCGGATCGGCCTGGATCTGGCTCCTGGCTCTAGCCGCGGCTATGAGCCACGGCGCCCAAGCCGCTGTCGCCGATTATTGCCGAAGTGCCTATCTCTATTTCGTCAAAGGCAGATCCAAAACGAACTTTGATTCCGCGGTCAGCTTGCAAAAAGATTATCGAGAGATGCCGTGGCGAGGGCGATTCCTGGAGAAAGTTTTGTTGATCATCTATGCCAGGGCCACGCGTCAGCAAGAGAAACTCGTCCCGGACCTGGCGCGATTACACGAAAGGATGGAACGCGATTTTCCGGATGAGATTCCTGACTGGTTGCAATTGCGCTACCGGACGACGGCGCGCCCGATTATGAAATCGTGCGGCTGGCTCATGACCAACGCACGCATGTTTCTTCTGTTCTTTCTCTTTGTCATCGCCGAGCCGACGTGGTTTTTCTGGATCGAGCTCACGCTCTTCAACGCCTTGCTCGGCTACGTCATTTTTCAGCAGCGCGAAGTCTCGGAATCAATGCTCGAGTTGATCGAGCTCCCGCCGCCCGCGTAGCCGTGGCAACAATCCAAATTTTACCAGTCCGGAATCGCCGGGAACGAAACGTCTTCATCGAGTTTCCCTGGCGGATTTATCGGAACGATCCGGCCTGGGTCCCGCCGCTCATTCTCGAACGCAAAGAGTTTCTCGATCGCAAACGGCACCCGTTTTACCAGCACGGCGACGCCGCGCTCTTCCTGGCCAAACGAAATGGCGACATCGTCGGCCGCATCATGGTGAGCGACGATCCAAACTACAACGCGCGCTATCAATCGAACGTCGGCTGCTTTGGTTTGTTTGAATCAATCGACGATGTCGATGTTGCGGCTGCGTTATTCGATACCGGCGCCGATTGGTTGCGCCGTCGAGGCCGGAGCGAAATCATGGGGCCAATCGATTATTCGACCAACTACGTTTGCGGATTGTTGATTGACGGCTTTCAACATCCGCCAACGGTGCTCACCGCGCACAACCCGCCTTATTACGCTCGATTAATCGAGGCCTGCGGCTTTGAAAAGGTGAAGGATTGGTACGCATGGTGGTTCGATCCCGACAACGCACCGGTCTCCCGTTTGCGCCGGCTCGTGAACGCGCGCGCCCGAAAAACGTCCGTGAAAATTCGTCCGATCGATCTTCGCCGCCCCGCTGAGGAGAGTCAGCGCCTCGCCGCCGTCTTCAACGACGCTTGGAAAAATAACTGGGGGTTTGTCCCGTTCACTGAAGCCGAAGCCAAACATATGGCCACGGAAATGCGTCCGATAATCGATCCGCGGATGACCCTGATCGCCGAAATCGACAACGCTCCGGTCGCATTCGTGATTTGCGTGCCCGACATTAACGTCGCGTTGCAGCGCGTGAACGGACGGCTGACGCGTTTTGGTTTGCCAATCGGATTAATCAAGTTGCTTTATTATCGTCGAAAAATTCGCACAGCGCGTTTCATTGCGCTCGGCGTTTTGGAAAAGTATCGGCGCGCGGGCGTTGCGGAGATGCTAGTTCTCCAAGTGCTGGAAGAGGGAGCAAGCCGCGGTTTCACGGCCGAGCTCAGCATGACGCTCGAAGATAATACGATGGTAAATCGCTTCATCGAAGCGGTCGGCGCCTCCAAGTACAAGACCTACCGGATTTATCGTAGGTTGGTCGACTAGCGTGTTTTTTGGCGCAAGATCCACATCCGCGCTGCCTGCGGAATGTCGATTGCAGCAGTCATCAATTCCCACCACGCCATCACGATTAGAGCCTTTTCCCGCGCTCCGAGAATCAGCGCGATGGCCAACACCCAAATGTAAATATTTCGCCGGCCGCCGATGAGTCGCACAAATCGATCGAACGTGCTCGGGGCGGTCACCAGTCGTCCGGCGCCCGAGTAAATGATGGCTTTCGCAATTCCATCCACGCCTTCGCCGATCAATAATACAGCCAAATAGTAAAACGCGGTTGGCAATCGTCCTGACGAATAAAAATGAAAGGCTAGTGCGATTGGCCACACCACATCGAAGAACGAATCGAGATGATGTTCTATCTTTCCGCCCGCTGTCGTCTCGACTTTAATTCGCGCCTGTTTGCCGTCGAGTCCATCAAGGATGCCAACGACTAGGGCTAGCACGATCCCCCAGATCAGATGACCCGTGGCAAAAAAGATTGTCGTTAGGCAAGCCGCGATAGCCCAGGCGATCGTCAACTGATTAGGTGTGATTGACGTTCTGCACAGGTATCTGAGCAGGAACTTTTCGATAGGCGCATGAATCAGCGCCGGAAAGTCGAGCGTGCCCTTTTGCACGGAGTCAAACAGAACGCTTTCGGCCGCTTGCTTGTCCGTGGGGGCGGGCGCGGGAAAGCAAAATGGCCTCAGGTTTCGTCGCAGTCCCGGGTCATACAACGGTTGGTTCGCAACATCCAACGCTTCGACTGTGCGCTGTTGGAGGCCTTCGAGGAGCTCACTCTCGACGGAACCGTTTCGGGCGGCCGCCCATCCACGTTGCAGCAACGCCGCACCGCACAAATTGCCCCGGTTCGTCTCCGGCGCCGAAGAATCAATCAACATCGCGGACGAAGTTTTCGTCATGAGAGCGCGCAGGAGACGAATATCGAAGACCACGTTGCCTTGAATCACGAGCAGGCCCGCCGCGGTCTCCGGCCAAAGATCGACAATCTGTTGCACTGTTGTCGGACCGGGCGGCCGTTCGCGAATGGCGAATTCTAAATCGGCCCGCGCCCACGAAGGTTGGGCGAGATGTTCTGCAATCTCTGCCGCGGTGCTGGAAAGAATTATCGCGCGTCTAATTCCGCAGCGCTGAAGCGTGCGCAGCAAACGTTCCAGCGTGGAAATTCCGCACAGCTCGACCAACGCATCAGGAGCATCGGCCAGAATGACACATTCATCCGGCATCTTTATTTTGCCAATGCTGCCGGTTTGATTCTTCGGCCATGTGCTTCTCAGCGTGCCGTAACATCTCCACCGTATCGACGTCCTGCCACCACGCGTCGCCGATGTCGATTGCTCGGACTTTCTTATCTGCGGCCATTAATCGGACACTATCTGCGAGACTGCAGTCTTCATTTTTCTTTGCACGCTCGAGATAGGCGAAGATTTCGGGCGGGCACACAAACAACCCGGTATCGATTGCGTCGTAGTCCGGAAGGTCTTTTCCGATGGCGATGACTCGATCTCCTTTGGTTTGCACTTTCATCGCGTCATCCAAATCGAAAACAGAATCGATCTTTCGATCGACTGCGAGATTGAGAACACCGGGCACCGCCGAATCCACCAGTAGATCGACAATCAGATTGTCGAAAAGGTGGTCGCTCATGGTCAAAAGGAAATTGCTCGTGATGTTTTTCGCTGCAGCCAGAAGCGAAATGCCGTTTTGCTTTTGCCACTCCGGGTTCAGGATGAAGGACAGCGTAACGTTGGTCGGCGCCAATTCTGCGACGGCTGCGGTTAGTCGATCGCTTTCGTGGCCGACCACGAGATTGACTTTTGAAATTCCGGCGTCGGCCAGCGCATCGAGAGTATAGGAAATCAGCGGTCGGCCGAGAACGGGCGTGAGCGGTTTGGGCAAGGCATTCTGCGCATTGCGTAGACGCGAACCCGATCCCGCCATTAGAATCACCGCTTCGCGAATCGCGCTCATATCCCGTAATACTTTCGCAACCCCCAAATGCGCAACCGTTGCGGGAGAAAGCGGAAGATCAACGGCGCTACCTTCGCTTGAAAAATTCCGCCGACGGTCACGCGCGGTGGTGGATTCGATTTCTCAATTAATCCCAGCACCTGTCGCGCAACCAATTGCGGTTTCGGCGCGGCGCTCATGTTCCGGTCCACTGCAGCCCATGTTTTTGCGACTTTATCTTCGTAATGCGCGGCATCCGTCTTGACGACGGAGTCATTAAATTCAGTCCGAATATCGGCCGGTTGAAGATCGACAATGCGCACTCCGGCTTTTGGCAGCTCGAGTTGGATCGACATTGTAAAGGAAGCCATGGCCGCTTTGGCGGAGTTGTATGCCGCCATGAACGGGACCGGCAACCGCGAAGCGAGCGAGGTAACGTTAATGATCAATCCTGTTCCGCGCGCGCGCATCTGGCGTATTGCGAGCTGCGTCAGTTGTAATTGCGCGAACACCAGCACTTGAAACTCGTCCATCACCGCCTCGGTTGTGAGATTTTCGGCCGGCCCGAAATGTCCACTTCCCGCGTTGTTAATGACAACATCCAGCCCGCCGGATTCGGCCCAGGCGCGTGTAAAAACCTCTTCAAGCATTTGCGAATTGCGTAAATCAAGTTGCACTGCATGAAGGCGCGTCGTGGCCTGAATGCGGTTTTCGTCGCGCGAAGTCCCCCACACTTCGTGACCGTGCGCAGTCAATTCATCAGCAATGGCGCGACCGATCCCGGAGCTCGCCCCAGTCAAGAAGATGCGCTTCATAAGGCCAATTTGATGTTCGCCAGCCACGGCGCAATCTCGCGATAGACGAGGACGGTCTCGACGACCGTCTTTCGCCAGTCAAAAAGGGCAGCTCGTTGAACTCCTTTCTGCGCGAGGGACTGCCGGAGGTTGTCATCCTCAACGATGCGGCGCATTGCTTCCGCGATGGCCTCTTCGTCCTTGGGTTCGACAAAGAGCGCGGCCTCTCCGGCCACTTCAGGGAGTGACGTTACGTTCGAGCAAATTACGGGACACCCGCATGCCATCGCCTCCAGAACTGGCAGACCAAATCCTTCGTAGAGCGAAGGGAAGACAAGGGCCTCGGCGCGATTATAAAGCGCTACCAACTCATCATTCCGAACGTCGCGCCGAACTTGTATCTGGGAATCGAGTCGCAAGCGGCGGAGGAGTTGTCGAAGTACTTTGGGCAGTGTTCGACGGCGCTGAATGACGAGCAGACCAATATCTTGAGAAAGCGGAAATGCCTTGGCGAAAGCGGACACCGCCGCGACGTGATTTTTGTTGGGATAACCTCCGCCAACAACAAGGAAGAAACGCCGCCCGAGAGGAGCAATGGATGCGCTTAGTTGTTCGGCATCGGCCTTCGCCATCGGGCGGAACGATGGCGATTTTCCATTGAGTGTCACGCGGAGTCGCGGGCCGCAGGACGGATCGACGCGAAGAGTGTCGTTCGCGCTATGTTGGCTGACGGCCAGTATTCGATCGGCCCGTCGAATGGCGTTGCGGATGGCGGTCGACCAGAATGGCTGCACAACTGCGCGGATGAGGGGATTAGGAAAAACAAGCTCGGGACAGACTATTTGCATGACGTCGTGAATGGTAATCGCGCTTTTTGCATTGAGCCCGCGAGGAAGAATTCGGTAAGGAGCGTGAAAGAGATCGTCGCGGCTAAGCCGGGCGTTGAGCCACGATCCCATGCGAAAATAAGTCCAGGGGCTATTTGGTTTTCCGCCCAAAATCCATTCGGTCACGTTGGGCGCCCGGGAAAGAGCGCGCGGGTTACGAGGATGACGCAAGAACACAATGGGTACTTCCGGAAGAAGTTCAGGCAGATGCTCGATGAGCGCTTCGGTATAGGAAGCGACGCCGCCTGGATCGCCTCGCAGCGTCCGAGCATCGACAACAATCCGCGGCGCCGCTCTTTCATGACGAACTTTGCCGATGGTCATATACTCCTTTCGTGTGGTCGAAATCGAAGGTACTCGATACGGAGCCGACCAGCGCTAAATGATTTATCTCGATGTAACCGGCTCGTGCAAGTCTGCTAAGAGCACTGGAATTCAACGCGCGACCCGCGGCATTTTTCGCGAGCTCGGTCGGCGCGAAGCGATATTGCCAATGTCCTGGAATCTGCTTGGGAAGTGTTATCAAAAACTGGGCCAGCGTGAATTGGAGATTCTACAGGATCCTT
>DASTJU010000356.1:0-2375 GCA_035716295.1 Chthoniobacterales bacterium
ATGTGTCTCCATACGATTTTGATTAATCCAAAAAATCAGAAGCAAATATTTGTCGCGATCTCAGCCGCCGGAGCTTTTCGCACCGATGATGCCGGCAAAACATGGAAGCCGATCAACAAAGGTTTGCATTCGGAATTCATGCCGGATCCGACGGCCGAAGTCGGCCATTGCGTGCATCGGATCGCGTTTCACCCGTCGAAGCCGAGCACGTTGTTCATGCAAAAACATTGGGACGTGATGCGGAGCGATGATGGCGGCGATTCGTGGCGCGAAGTAAGCGATAATCTGCCAACCGATTTTGGATTCCCGATCGACGTCCACGCGCATGAACCGGAAACGATTTACGTGGTGCCGATCAAGAGCGACTCGGAGCATTATCCGCTCGACGGCAAACTTCAGGTCTGGCGAAGCCGGACCGGCGGAAACAAATGGGAAGTGCTCACCAAAGGTCTGCCGCAAAAAGATTGTTACGTGAACGTTCTGCGCGATTCGATGTCGGTCGATCAACTCGATCCGTGCGGCATTTATTTCGGAACCACCGGCGGCCAAGTTTACGGATCGAGCGACGCGGGCGACAGTTGGAACGCGATTGTGCGCGATCTTCCGGCAGTTCTTTCGGTTGAAGCGCAAACACTGAAATGATTCGCGTTGTTCTTCCGCATCATCTCCGGACGCTCGCGAAAGTCGGCGACGAGGTGGCTGTCGATCTTAACAGCAATGCGACGGTGAAATCGTTGCTCGACGCGCTCGAAGAAAAATATCCGATGCTGCGGGGCACCATTCGCGAGCACAACACGCTCAAGCGTCGGCCGCTGGTCCGCTTTTTCGCTTGCGGCGAAGACATTTCGCATGAATCGCCGGACGCTCCCCTGTCCGACGCGATCGTGAAAGGCGACGAGCCATTCTTCATCATGGGTGCAATCGCCGGCGGGTAGAAATGAAAGTGCTTGCTTCTCTCATCATCGCCGCTGCGGTCGTATCGTCCGCAGCCGGGACCGATCTCAAACAATGGCAATCGCCGGACAAATTCTATTCGTTCCTTGTCCCCGCGGATTGGGAGGAAACAAGACCACCAGGTGAGCCTCCTTCCGTCGCGTTCACATCGCCGGATGGCAAAGCAGAGATCCGCATTACAGCCGCTTACGGGATGAAGTTGCCGGAAAAATTACCAGATGAAATCCTCGACCTAGCTTTTCCAAATGAAAAGGGCATCACCCAAATTGCCCACATTCGTGGCAGTGGCTGGGACGGCCTGCAACGGGATTATGTCGACGCAGCGCAAACTCAGCGCTGGACCGGCATCGCTGCGCGCAATGGATCAACCATTATTTTAGTTACGATGACCGCTCCTACGATGGCATTCCCAGAATTTGAAAAGACGTTCAAAAGCGTCGCGGAATCTCTGAAGCTCGGGAAATGAGCGAATCCTTCGAAAGCAAACGCGCGCCGGAACCGGTGGGCGCGTTTCCGCATGCGAAGCGAGTCGGCAATCTGCTTTTTCTTTCGGGAATCGGGCCACGCACGCGCGGCAGCAAAGAAATCCCCGGCGTCACACTTGATTCCGCCAGCAACGTCGCGGACTACGATATCGAAAAACAATGCCGGGCGGTTTTCGAAAACGTGCGACTCGTTTTGGAAGACGCAGGTGCGAACTGGAATGACATTGTCGATGTAACGGTCTTCCTCACCAACATGAAGAAAGACTTCCCGATCTATAACAAACTCTACGCCGAATATTTTGCCGGCGATGGCAAACCCAACCCGACCCGGACCACTGTTGAAATAACGGCGCTGCCGACACCGATCGCGATCGAGCTCAAAGTTATCGCCGCGCTCAAATGAGCGACGCGCCATTTCGTATAGCTGCTAATCACACCGGGATCACGGTTTCGAATCTCGAGCGTTCGCTCGACTTCTGGCAGAACGTTCTCGGCTTTGAGTTTTCGCATCGCGCGCATCAAACCGGCGAGATGGCCAGCGAAATCACGGGCGTTGCCGGCGCTGAGATCAAACTGGCGGTTGTAAAAGCACCCGGCGGACACAAAATCGAATTGCTCGAGTATCTCGCGCCGCCGGATCGCAAGCAGTATCTCGATATTCGGCCGTGCGATGTTGGATCGGTCCACATCGCTCTCACGGTCGATAATCTCGATGCGGTGCTGAAGAAAATCGCCGAGTCCGGCTGGCAAGCGGCCGGCGAACCGCAGACTCTCAAGCAAGGTCCGAATGCCGGTAAGAGAGTCGTCTATGTCCGCGATCCGGACGGAACGACAATTGAGTTCATGCAAATGCCGGCGCAGTAATCTAGAACTGCGACCGGAACGGAATCGTGAGCCATTCGGTGGCGCGCTCCCAGAGCGTGCGCTTCTTAAAAT
>DASTJU010000357.1:0-4154 GCA_035716295.1 Chthoniobacterales bacterium
CACGGGAAAAACTTGTGAAGTAAATGCGGCAGATAGAAAAAGAATGGTTTCGATCGATGGGCGTGCGTGCCGATGTCGCCAAAGCGCGCGACAAATTCGTCGAGGACGACCAGGTCATAAAAGCGCGGGACCCAAAGGCAGCCGGCGATCACCCAGATCAAAAAGATCGCGAGCGAGGCGAGCCACGGCCACCAACCGCACCATGCGCTCACGCTCTCACTCTTGGTCCTGCGCAATTGGTAAACAACGATGCCCGGAAGCAAGAACGCGTAAACGATCGGGCCTTTGATCAACATTCCGGCCGTGAGCAAACCAAACATCAGCCATCGGTCCTGGGTTCGCCACGGCTCGCCGGTCCTGATTTTTTCCCAAATCAAAAGTCCGATCAAAAAAATGACCAGCGCCAGCGGCATGTCCGAGCGGACCAGCGTCGCCAGCCGCGGACTCAACAAATTGAAACCGAACGCGGCGAACGCGATCAGGTCCGCAACATTTCCGTAAGCGCGAGAAGCGCTGCGGAATAACATGAATGCAATCAGCGCTGCGCACAGGAGCGATGGCAACCGCCACGCGATGTCCCACGATCGCGTAATCGTAAAAATCGCCGCTGAAATCCATCCAGTCAGCGGCGGTTTGGTCGCGAGGCCCTGATCGTCAGAGGTGCGTTGATAGAACCAATGCCCTTCCGTCACCATCTCGTACGAAGTCCACGCTTGTTTGGCTTGATCGTAATCGTCGAGATGCCATGGGAGGTTCGTGATCGAAAACAAAACGAGCACCAGTGCAGCGAGCGCCCAGAATGTATTGCGCGAGCTAAGAAAATTTTCGTTCATGCGATTTCCGAGAGAATCGCTTTCGCCGCGCGATCGCTCGCTCCCGATTCGCCGAGCATCGCCGCGATTTTATCAAACTCCCAGATCATCTGCTGGCGCGCGTTTGGATCGTCGAGCAGTCGAAGAACTGGCCGTGCGAGATCGTGTGGCTGCGCGCGATGTTGAATGAATTCCGGGACAACCTCTTTATCGGCGAGCACGTTTAGCATGCCGAGATATTTCACTTTCACCAGCAACCGTCCGGCGAAATAAGTTGGCCATGCAACTTTGTAAACAAGCGCGAACGGCATTCGAAAATAAGCCGCTTCGAGGGTAGCGCTTCCGGAAGCAACAATTCCGACAAATGCGCGCTGCATAATTTCATTTGTCTCGCCGACTTTGATTTCGAGTTGCAACGACGCACCCCTCACCCTCCCCTCTCCCCTCGACGAGGGGAGAGGATTAAGGTGAGGGGTCGCTAAATTATCAGCGAGAATTTTTTCCATTTCCTGAGCGAGCTCATCGGATACAGCTGCCACTTCAAAACGCAGATTTGGTTTCGACCGCCCCAGCTCTCGCGCAGTCTCTATTAAGATCGGAAAGATTTTCCTCACCTCACGTCCGCGGCTGCCGGGAAATAAGCCGATGAGGTTCGGATCGCGTTGGATGTCGATCTTTAGCTCGCGCAATCGCTCGATCATCGGATGGCCGACGAAAATCGTGTGCAATCCGCTTTGATTGTAGAGCTCGGCTTCGAATGGAAAGATGCAGAGCATCAGATCGAGCCAGCGCGCCATCTTCTTGATCCGGCCACGGTTCCAGGCCCAGACTTGCGGGCTGATGTAGTAAATAGTTTTTTGCGAGGGCGATTGTTTCCGCAGTGCGCGGGCGAGCCGCAAATTGAATCCTGGATAATCGATCAACACGACCGCGTTCGGCTTACTGGTCTCGATTTCTCGCAGTGTCTCGTGAAATTGTTTTCGAAAGTAACCTAAATGCTTGATCACTTCCCACAACCCGAGCACGCCGGATTTCTCGATCCAATTCTGAAAGCCTTCGCCCGCGACCGCTTTCATTTGCGGACCGCCGCGACCGATGAAATGAAGATCAACATCGGCGTTGCGGATCGCACGCATCAACGCCGCTCCGTGATTGTCCGCGCTCGCCTCCCCCGCGACAAAATAGATCGTCTTAGCCACTCGATCCGATTCGCTTGGTAATTTCGACCGCGAGCTCGAGCGCAGCTGTCGCTTGAAATCCGGAGACCTTCGGCTGACGTCCAGTGCTCGCGCATTCGATGAACGAGACAAGCTGCTGCTTCAACGGCTCCTCGCGTTCGATCGCAACTTTGTGGCGCGTAATTTTTCCGCTTTCACGGCGGTAAATTTCGCCACTTTGTTTTTCGTAATCGAGCGAGAGATAAGCGTCCTCCTGAAAAACCCGGATCTTGCGCATCCGCTCGGGACTGATTCGGCTCGACGTAACATTCGCGATGCAGCCGTTTTCGAAGCGAATCCGTGCGTTGGCGATATCTTCGCCGCGGCTCAAGACCGGGACGCCGACGGCGTCGATGTTCTGCACCGGTGACCGCACCAGATGCAAAATGATTTCGAGATCGTGAATCATCAGATCGAGCACGACGCCAATGTCGGTGCTGCGATTTGGATAAGACGAGAGACGATGCGCTTCGATAAAACGCGGATGAGTCAGCCGCGCTTCGAGCGCGCTCAGCACCGGGTTGAATCGCTCGACGTGACCGACTTGAAGAACCAATTGATGTCGCGCCGCCAATTCCGCCAGCTCGGTCGCGTGCTGCGGACTTTCAGTGATCGGTTTTTCGACGAGCAAATGTTTGCCGCGCTCCAAAAGCGGAAGCGCGATCTCATGGTGCGAGCTTGTCGGTGTCGCAACGGACGCCGCGTCCACCAGTCCGGCAAATTCCTCAAGCGACTTGGTCGCAACGGCCCCGTATTTTTTTGCAATCGCAGTCGCCCGCGAAGGATCGACATCGTAGATCGCGGTGAAATCAGCTCCCGGAATTTCGGCATAGAGCCGCGCGTGATTGCTTCCGATATGGCCGACACCGACGACTCCAACGCGAAGTTTTTTCATTTGGCGACGTTTTTCAGGAACCAATCGTAGGTTTGCGCGATGCCGTCGCGAAGCTTGATCGTTGGCGTCCAGCCAAGCCCGCGCAGTTTGGAAACATCAAGGAGCTTGCGCGGTGTGCCGTCCGGTTTCGTTTTGTCCCAGGTCAATTCGCCCTCGAAACCGACGACATCGCAAACTAACGCCGCCAGCTCGCGAATAGACATGTCTTCGCCGCAACCAACGTTGACGATCTCGGGCGAGTCATATTTTTCGAGCAGGAAAAGACAAGCCGACGCGCAATCGTCCACGTGCAAGAATTCGCGGCACGGCGTGCCTGTTCCCCAAACCACCAACTCGCGCGCGCCACTTTTCTTCGCTTCGTGCGCTTTCCGCAAAAGCGCGGCCAGGACGTGGGACGTTTCGAGATCGAAATTATCGTTCGGCCCGTAAAGATTGGTCGGCATCGCGGAAATGAAATTCGCGCCGTACTCGCGCGAGAATGCCTGGCAAAGTTTTACGCCGGCAATTTTGGCGATGGCGTAGGCTTCGTTGGTCGGCTCCAGCGGTCCGCTCAGCAACGCGCTCTCCGGAATCGGTTGCGGCGCGTGCTTGGGATAGATGCATGAGCTCCCAAGAAAAAGAAGCTTGCGCGCGCCGCTCTCGTGGGCGGCAGCAATGACGTTGTTCTGGACGCTCAGATTCCCGAGCAGGAACTCCACCGGCTGGTCGGTGTTCGCTTTGATTCCTCCCACCTTCGCGGCCGCGAAAATTACGATCTCCGGTTTTTCTTTCGCGAAAAACTTCCCGACCGCGGCGGCGTCGGCGAGATCAAGCTCGCTCCGGTCCCGTTTGACCAACTTGTTGAAGCCGGAGGCTTCGAGGGCACGGGTAAGCGCGCTCCCAACCATTCCCCTGTGACCCGCGATAAAGACCTTTTCTGATTTCTGCATTTATAGGATTAGCATTTTCTTTTTCCACAGTTTACGCAATCCTCACTTCCGTGCCACGAAAGCAGACCCGGCTCCAGGTTCAAAAGACTTATAATCTGTTCATCGGCGGAAAGTTTGTCCGCGGTGAAAACGGCCGCGTCCTGCCGGCTTGCGGAAAAGGCGGCGCTTTGCTCGCCAATTTCTGTCGCGCATCAAAAAAGGATTTCCGCGATGCCGTTGTGGCGGCGCGGGCGGCGTTCCCGAATTGGTCGAAGCAAAGTGCTTATCTCCGCGGGCAAATTTTGTATCGCGCCGCGGAAAT
>DASTJU010000358.1:0-5830 GCA_035716295.1 Chthoniobacterales bacterium
CCATGTGCCGATCCAGGATTCGTCGGCTGCGCGGGTTTGCTCGCGTGGATATTCCAGAACGACAGTTGCGCACCTCCCGAAAGAAATCGCCGCCTGGAACAACGGCCAGAGCGGCCAGTGCTTTGCGGTAAATCCGACCACAAGCAGATCGCTGAAGCGCGGTGGCGCGCTCTTGGCCTTTGCCAGCGCGTCGCGATCAGCCTCATGAACCAGCTTGAACTCGCATTGCCGAACCAGGCGTTGAAATTCTTGGATGATTTCGCGCACGGCAGGCGCGCCGATGCTTTCAAAATTCCAGCCGGCAGCACTGACTTGATCGAACACTCGCAACAGATTGTCCGGCGAACGCGAGATTGATTTCGCAATCGCGGTAAGATCGACATCTTTCGAGTTGTGAGTTGCGACCGATTCAGCGGCGGTGGCCAGTAGTAATCGAAGATGCTCGCGCAACGGCAGCGATGAAGCGTCTTCAGCGAGGAGCAGCTCCCGAAGGTGCGCCGGGGTGATGAATTTTACACCGAGCAGGGGAATCTCATGTTCCAACAATTTTGAGCGCAGAAATGCAGCGCCGCTTGGAAATGGTGTCACGACCGCAACGGTCTCGTTACTTTCCAGCGACGCCAGCGCGGCCGACTTGAACCACGGCAAGAGAACATTTTCCCAGGCGCTCGCGAAGGAAGAGCCGATGTGTAACGAAACGGATTGTTTTGGCTCTTCAGGCTTTCTGCGGGGCATCTGCTAACGGTAGCAGATTTTATCGTCGTGCGACGGCTGCTGATTTCGTTTCGCGCAGTTGTCGCAAATCCCCAATGCGTTGCGTGACGCCGAGACGATCCAGGTATTCCAGGAAAGGAATAATGACCCGCCGCGAAGTTCCGAGCTTTTCCCGGAGCTGACTCGCCGTGGCCGGGCCCTTCGTGGAAATGAACTCGATGACTTGGGCTTTCATTTGCTCGAAGTTTTCTCGGAGAAGCACGACTTCTGGCGTGACCTCAACGATCTCGCCGTCGTCGATGAGAAACCGCAATGCGGCGTCATTCTTGGTCGCAAAAGTTTCTCGCGCCGGAGGATCGAACGGTTTGGCTGCGAGGGTCGCGTGAATTTTTTCTGCCGCAGCTTTCAAGCTTGGGGGCAAGCTTGAGCGGTGCGATCCTCGCGCCATCATCGAGCCCGTGCGGACAAAATCGGTTCGGCAAAGATCGACCATCAGTGCGTCGAAAACGGCCGGCGAAATTGAGTTGAGCTCGGCGCGCAGCTCGCTCAGTTCGAGTCCGCGCCGCTCTGGATGTGTTCGATGAGCCATGTCGATGAATCGCGCGGCACGTTCGCGTAACTCAAGCCAGACGAGCATTTTTGCGCCAACATTGTCGCACAGGAAAATTTCACCGTGATCGCACAATCGCCGCAAGGCCGTCGCAATCTCGGCTGCGCTGAAGTGCGACCGCTCTAGCAACCGAGAAGGTTGTATCAGGCCGGTCCGCGCGATCTCCGTCCAAACGGCAAGATCGACATCACCCGGAGCGACCGCGCGGGACGCGAGACGCGTACTTTCCTGGGTCCGCCGGAAATCTTTCGGATTTGAATCTACGTTGAAAATAAGGCCACCCGCGATCGTGTGCTGTTCGGACGCGTCCCGCATTACGACTCGATCACCTACGAATGCGAGCAGTGCTCCGTCCAACCGGAGCTGCGCGACCGCGCTCTCGCCAGTGGCAAGCGGATGAGCTTCCGCAAAAATTATTTTCGCGAGCACACGGGTTGTCCCGTGGTGGATGTAGGCTGACGTGCCCGGTTTGATCGGCACAGCGCGTTGCAAACGCGCCGAGCAGGTGAGGACAACGTCCAATGTGGAACTCGGCTCAAATCGCTGAGTGGTGATGACGTCACTGCGTTTCACGTCGGTCCCGATTTTCAGATCTGGCAGGTTGATCGCCGTGCGTGTTCCCGGCTCAACAACATCGACATCGCGGCCGTGAGTCTGAAGCGAGCGAATACGAGCCGGGATGCCTTTTGGTTGAACAGAGATAGTGTCGCCGACGCGCAAGCTTCCACCAGTGAGCGTCCCGGTCACGACCGTGCCGATTCCGCGCAACGTGAATGCGCGATCGACAAATAATCGCGGCTTTCCGACGTCACGCGGTGGCGGCAATTTCGCGAGCTCAGAAGAAAGAGTGCTCTTCAAATTCTCAATCCCTTCGCCAGTGCGAACCGATGTCGGAACGATTTGGCAGTTCGCGAACGGTGTGCCGGCAAGCTTTTCCCGAATCTGCGCGGTCACGCTGTCGATGTTTCCGAGATCGCTCTTTGTGAGCGCGACTACGATTTGCTGCAAGCCTAGGTATACCAAAATTTGAAGGTGCTCTTCGGTTTGCGGCATCCAACCGTCATCCGCCGCCACTACGAGCAGCCCGAGATCGATCGAGCCGACGCCAGCGATCATGTTGCGAACGAAATCTTCATGGCCGGGAACATCGACAATGCCGACGTGAAATGTTTCACCGCCGGATCCGCTGAGGTTTAGCTCGGCAAATCCGAGGTCAATCGTGATGCCGCGGGCCTTTTCTTCCGGCAAACGATCGGGATCCGTTCCAGTGAGCGCTTTGACGAGCGCGCTCTTGCCATGGTCGACGTGGCCGGCGGTTGCAAGAATTAAATTTGTCATCGAGCGGTGCACGCGGTGCGAATGGCATCGATGACCAGATCGTCCTGGTGCGAAAAAATTGTGCGCAAATCGAGTTTGAAGCGACCGTCGCCGATGTAACCAATGACCGGCGGAACGGCATGGCGAAGCGCCCGCGCAAACTCCTGGAGCGAGAAGTCCTCGGGCAGGAAGTCGATCGTGATTGAGGGAACGATGGACTTGGGCAAAGTGCCGCCGCCGATTTTCGCTGTTGCGCTGCCGATCGTGATTTTCACCGGCAATCCCTGGAGACGAGTCACCATTGCGGCCGCCCGGGAGCGCAATTCGTCTTTCGGGATTTGCAGAAGCGCGAGCGCGGGAATCTCGCTCATCACTTGGTTGAGGTGAAGATCGACGGTCGTTTGCAACGCAGCGAAAACTAATTTGTCGCAGCGCAGCGCGCGAAAGAGCGGCTCGCTTTTGAGCGCCGCAATCAATCGTTTCCTGCCGACGATGATTCCGGCTTGCGGCCCGCCAAACAATTTATCGCCGCTAAAACAAACAAGATCGGCCCCGTCCTTCAAAGCTTCGGCAGGTGTCGGCTCGTGGTGATGCAATCCGATCTGCTCGGTGGCGCTCATCGCGCCGCTTCCCAGGTCTTCCGCAAACGGGACGCGCCTCTTTCGCGCGAGTGCTGAAAGTTCAGTTGTCGAGGGCGACTCGACAAAGCCGCTCATGAAAAAGTTACTACGATGCACTTTCAAAACGAGCGCGGTCTGTTTGCCGATCGCGCGCGCATAATCTGCGAGCGTCGTTTTATTGGTCGCGCCGATTTCGCGCAGCTTCGCGCCGCTCGCTTCCAAGATTTCGCCGATCCGAAAGCCTCCACCGATCTGAACGAGCTCGCCGCGCGAAATGACGACTTCGTTTTTCTTCTGAGTGAAATGACGGACGATCAAAACGAGCGCGGCCGCGCAATTGTTCACGACAGTGGCCGCTTCCGCCTGACAGAGGAGGGCGAGAGCCCGTTCAAGATAAGCGCCGCGGTCGCCGCGGTCGCCGGTGGCCAGGTCGAGCTCCAGATTATTATAAGAGGAAGCGACGTTGCGGAGTACTTCGCCGGCGCCTTGGGGAAGGGGCGATCGTCCGAGGTTGGTATGAACGATGATGCCGGTGCCATTGATCACCGGTTGAATGCGACTCGCGCGAAGCTTCTCAAGCGACGCACGGACAAGATCGACAATCGCGGCGAAGTCCGGAATTTCACGGGCGCGACGGAGCTGCGCGAGTTCCTGGCGGACAAGATCGACAATCAGCGGCCGCGGCAAATCAATTGGTCCCAGCGAGTCGAGAACTTTGCTCACCGCTGGAATGGCGCGACGCAATTGCGATTTCACTTTGTGATGCATATCAATTGCTTTCGGCGGCGAGTGATGCGGCCAATCACCGCGGCAGAAGGGGTCTGAGCTTTCTTTAGAACGCGGAGGACTTTTGGCAGTGCGGACTCGGCAACGCAGAGCAGCAAGCCTCCGCTGGTCTGCGCATCTGTCAGCAGAGCGCGCCGAGGTGGAGATGCTGATTTCAAATCCGCGGTTTTTGTTGCGGCCTTCAAGTTATCGCGCGTCCCGCCGGGGACGCAGTCGCGCTCGATCAACTTGAAGATCTCATCGCTGATCGCCGGCACGCGGTCGGGAAAAACTTCCGCGCTCACCTTGCTCGCACGGCACATGTTGGCGAGATGACCGAGTAATCCGAACCCGGTGATGTCGGTGGCCGCGCGAACGAGACGTTTTTCGGCGAGCTCCGCGCCGACGGAATTGGTCAGTGACATCAACGCGATGTCTTTTCTCTCGAGCGTCCGCGAAGCGAGGCCGCGTTTGATGGCCGTGGTCGCGATGCCGGTCCCGAGAGGTTTGGTTAGGACAAGTACGTCGCCCGGTCGCGCGTTTTCGTTGGCCAGAATATTTTGAAGGTCGACAACTCCGGTGACGGCGAGGCCGTAGATTGGCTCCGGATTTCGAATTGAGTGGCCGCCGATGATCGCGCAGCCGACTTCGGCGGCTTTTTCCAAACCGCCGCGCAGAATCGACGCGATTGTTTTCGGCGAGACAAGATTCATAGGGAAACCCATAAGATTCAGCGCGGTGATCGGGCGGCCGCCCATCGCGAAAACATCGGAGAGCGCGTTGGCCGCGGCGATCTGTCCGTAAGCGAACGGGTCGTCCACGATCGGTGTGAAGAAATCCACGGTTTGCACAAGGGCGCGATGTCGGTCTAAACGATAAACGCCGGCGTCGTCGAACGTGCTCGAGTTAACGACCACGTTCGCGTTTCGATAAGTTGGTAGCTGACGCAAAACTTGCGTCAGGGCCTGTTGGCTCAACTTGGCTGCTCACCCAGCGCAGGACGACAACGACGTCAGTTTACGGATCTGTTCGCGCGACACGATTCACCTCCTTTCGTTGATAAAAGTAGGCGGAGAGGACAGGAATCGAACCTGCCCCGGCTCTTGCGAACCGACAACGGTTTTGAAGACCGCGAGGGCCACCAGGCACCCTTCACTCTCCGAATTGCAGATGGTAGATGGGAGATTGTAGCTGGGGGAAGATCGACAATCGATCGCAGGAAAAATCCGCGATAGAAATAATCAGGAGGCTTTCTTGATCGCTTTGACGACAGCGTCGAAATCCGGCCAGTCGCCGGAATCGAGCTTGGAATGGAGCAGTTTGCCATTGGCGCGAATTTCAAAAGCGCCGCCGCCCGAAGGAATGAGCGTGAGCGATTTGATGCGTTCGCCGAGTTCAAGAATTGTGGTCGCCAAACTGACGGCCTTCGGCGTGTAGTTTCAAACGACGCAATATTCGATCGAGACTTCGGTTTTCATCCGGTGCTCCTTTCCGAAGAAAAGGGTACGGAAGTCGAGAGAGCCGGTCAAGGTGCGAGCCGCACTGGCATTTAGCAGAAGCAGACGATGGCAGCCGCCTGCCGCCGCAGTCTCGTTTTCTACCGATTACGAGTGGAAGCAGGCGCTTCGGCGCCTTCTTCTTCTGCACCGCTGGGTCCGCTGCCGCCGAAGTAATAGGAAAAGACAACGAAGAGCTGCATCACCGGCGATTTGTGATTTACGCCAAAGAGCGGCGAGATATCGAAACGGGTATTTCGACTTGGTCGCCAGGCCGCAGTCGGCCCGATGACAAAGCTGTTGTAGGG
>DASTJU010000359.1:0-4170 GCA_035716295.1 Chthoniobacterales bacterium
TTCTTCCAGCGGCACGTGAACAAAGTGATGACAGCAGCCGAACCAAGCGGAAGGAGCAAAACAAACCAGGGAAGGAAGCTGATAGTCGTGAAGTTCAAAATCGTAAACTGCGGATGTCTTCAACATGCGTCGTCTGCCGGAGGCGGAAGAGCGCGACCGCGATCGCAAGCCCGACCGCGACTTCAGCTGCGGCCACGGTGATGATGAAGAAGACAAAAACCTGCGCGTTGTAATTTGGCGCACCGCTTGGGTCGACATGAAAGCGCGAAAATGCGACCAGGGACAAATTGGCGGCGTTCAACATCAATTCGATGGCCATCAAAATGGTGATGATGTTGCGTCGCAGCATCACGCCGGCGAAACCAATCGCGAACAAAATACCGCTGACAATGAGGTAATCGCCCAGTGTGATCACGTTAGCGGGTTTCGCGTCGGCTCAGCATCACCACGCCGATGGTTGCTACCAAAATGATGATGCCAATGATCTGAAAAGGCAGATTGTAGTTTCCGAAAAGTAAAAGCCCAATTCGGTGGACATCGTCCGATGTCGATCTTACCAGCGGCGGAAAGGGTTGCTTCGCGATTTGAAAGCTACCGACCACCGAAAAAATCTGAACGGTTAATGCGAGCGCAACTACCACGCCGCCGGTCGATGCGATCCAGTTGATTTTTCTCAATTCTTCAGCGCGCAAATCGAGCAACATGATAATGAAAAGAAACAGCACCATGATTGCGCCGGCGTAGACAAGAACTTGGATGATGCCGATGAAAAAGGCGTCGAGTGACACAAACAGCGCCGCCAACGCCAAAAACGAAACAACCAGACTGAGCGCGCTCGCGACCGGGTTGCGGTTAACGATGACGGCCGCGCCGAAGACCAGCATCATCAAAGCGAAAATCCAAAAGAGAAAGGGCGACATTTTCTTACTCTGTCATCCTGAACGAAGTGAAGGATCTCTCACAAGCTCCGTTGATCACACGGGAACATTTGTGTGATCCAAACTTCGAGTGGAAGATTCCTCGCTCTGCTCGGAATGACTGGCTCACTTCTTTTCGTTCCATTTCAAAACAACTCCGTGCATCACCCCGCCCATCTCGAGCAGTTTGTCTTTGTGATGCATCATGTCTTCGCGGGTGAATCCGGTAATGGCGTAATCCTTTCGCAAATAAATTGCCTGCTCGGGGCAGACTTCCTCGCACATCCCGCAAAAAATGCAGCGCACCATGTCGATATCGAATTCCTCGGGATATTTTTCGACTTTGGCGAAACGATCGTTCTCTGAAATTTCACCCGGAATAATTTTGATCGCGCGCGGTGGACAAATAAATTCGCAGAGCTGACAAGCGACACAGCGGATGCGGCCGTCGGTGTCGCGCACCAGCGCTGGCGCGCCGCGGTAGTGCTCCGGCAAATTCGAATCCCATTTTTCCTCCGGATATTCCATCGTCACCTTCGTCCGCCGAAAAATCATGTTCTTGAAGTGTTTCAGGGTGATCGCGAGGCCGGCCACGATCGCAGGCAGGAACATTCGCTCGCGCCAATTGAGGTTCGGTCGTGGAACGGTGATCGCCATTAGCTAAAAAGATTATTGTGGGATGAAAGCCAAGATTGCCGCGACGATGAAGATGTTGACGAGCGCGATTTCAAAAAAGAAAAGCCAGCCAAGGCGCATGAGCTGGTCCCAGCGAAAGCGCGGCAGAGTCCAGCGCACCCACATGAATACGAAGATCAGGGCGCACACTTTGGTGAAAAACACCGCGATGTTGATCAACCCGAAAATCCAACCGTGCGAGCCATCAGGAATTCCCGGAAAATGCCAGCCCCCGAGGAAGAGCGTAACAATAATCCCCGAGCTGGTGATCATGGCGATGTATTCGCCGAGGAAAAATAAACCGAACTTCATCGACGCGTATTCGGTGTGGTAACCGCCGACGAGTTCCTGTTCGGCTTCCGGCAAATCGAATGGGAGCCGGTTCGTCTCCGCCAGGACAGCGATCATGAAGACGAGGAAGGAAATGAGCATCGGGATAGCGAGCAGCCATTTTCCGAAATTCGTCCAGTCGCCGACGAAGGGCGCGACCAGCCAGCCGTGATCGATTTGATATTGCACCACACTCGTTAGGCGCAGATTCCCAACGAGCATAAAAACCGGGATGACGGCGAGACCGAGCGAAAGCTCATAGGAAATCATTTGCGAGCTGGAACGCACGCCACCGAGAAACGGATATTTTGAATTGGACGCCCAGCCGCCAAGAACAATTCCGTAAACCCCTAACGAAGCGATGGCGAACACGAACAGAATTCCAACGTTGATATCGGCGATCACCATCGGCACGCCGAAGAGTGTGCTGACAAACGGAACCACCGCGATCACGATGACCGCGGGGACCATGGCCAGACACGGCGCAAGCCAGTAATAAAATTTGTACACGTTCGCTGGCGTGAATTGCTCCTTCAGCAAAAATTTTCCGGCGTCGGCAATCGGTTGCAGCAGACCGGCAGGACCCACGCGATTTGGACCGAGCCGGTCCTGAATCAACGCGCTGACGCGGCGCTCCGCATAGACCGCGTAATTCATGAGCCCAAGCACGAACGCGAGAAGGCAGGCGATTTTTAGCAACGACGTGCCGATGAAAAAATAATCCATTGTCGATTTTGTATTATCGGCCGACCGGGCGCGTCTTCTCCGCTTGTTCGATATCCTCTGCCTTCGGATCGCTTGGCGGCGGCGGCGATGCGTTCGTCTTCATCAGCTGCACTCCCAGGTCACCGATCTTGCTCAAAGTCAGTCCGGCAAATTCCGGAATCTCTGCGCTCATTTGCCGAAACACATCTTCGATCGTGTAAATTCCGTTGCTCCCGCCCAGCGCCTGGAGCAGGTCGCGCAAAATCTCCCAATCATCGCGCGCGGTGCCGGGCGGACGCACCGCGCGATTCAATCGTTGCAAGCGGCCTTTGCCATTGATCATCGAGCCGCGTTTTTCGGCGAACCCGGAAGCCGGCAAGAGAATCGTCGCCTGCTGGTTCCCGCTGTTCGATAAAATGTCCATCGCCACGAACGCGGGCATATTGGTTAACTGTTCTGCTGAAATCCCGAACTTGTTTGGATTTTCACCGAGAACGAGCAGCGCTCTGATTTGTCCGGATTCCACTGCTTTGGCGACCGCGGGAAGCTTCGCACCTGGCTCGTGTTCCAATCTCAAAATCAAACGCGCGCCATCCGTGTTCGGATTTCGATCTTCACTCAGCAAAATGTCGTCGCCCTCGCCGCGGCGGGGCACGATGTCGATGTAACGAACATCGAGCAGGTCGGCGATTTTGCGCGTCAGCCAAAGTTCTTCATTGGTCATCCGGCCGGACGCGATGATCGCGCTGTTTCCGCCGCTGAATTGCCTGAGCTGGAGCGCCGCCTGCGCGATCGCACTCTTCCAATCGCCCGGTGCGAGTTCCTTTCCGTCGGAAATCTGCGGCTCGATTAACCGATTCTCGGATTCGAGATACTTGAAATTGAGCCGGCCGTAATCGCACATCCAGCAGGAGTTCACGTGATCGTTTTCGCGCGGCGTTTGCCGATACACAATGTCCTCGCGCGTTCCGATAACAGTGTTGCAACCGGTCGCGCAACTGGTGCAGAAGCTTTTCGTCTCTTTCAAAAACCAAACCCGCATCTTGAAACGGAAATCGGTGGAAGTGAGCGCGCCGACCGGACAAAGATCGACCGTGTTGAGTGAATAATTATTTTCGAGACGCTTGCCCGGATGCGCTGTGAGCACGGTGTGGCTGCCGCGATCGACGAATCCGAGCACATCGTCGTTGGCAATTTCGTTGCAAAATCGAACGCAGCGCGAACATAGGATGCAACGCTCGTCATCGAGCGTCACGCGCGGTCCAAGTTGCACCGCCTTTGGCTTCTTCACTTTGTTTTCGAGAAAGCGCGAGCCAGCCGCGCCGTACTCGACGCTAAATTCCTGCAGCTCGCATTCGCCGGCCTGGTCGCAGATCGGACAATCAAGTGGATGATTGATGAGCAGAAATTCCATTACGCCTTTGCGGCATTCTTCAACCATTGGCGAACTGGTTCGCACGCCCATTCCTTCAGCGACATCCTGGGCGCAGCAAATTTGCGGGCGCGGCAACCAGTTGATGACCGGTTTCCCGTCGGGGCCGAG
>DASTJU010000360.1:0-2496 GCA_035716295.1 Chthoniobacterales bacterium
GAGCGGAACGAAGTGAATCGCAGTCGAGAGATCTCTCATTGTTAACAGTAAGCGATTTCTCGACTTCGCTCGAAATGACAGAGGCAGATTCATTTCACATTCGGAAAATAAACGTCGGCCGACATGCCGGCGCGCAAATGATCGTCGTTATTCGGCAGCCGCACCTTTACGCCGAAGACCTGGCGAATCCGATCCTCGACTGTTTGCACGTTGCGCGGAGTGAACTCGGCCTGCCGATTCACCTGCTCGACCAGGCCGTCGAAATCCTTGTCCGGAAAAGAATCGACGCGCACGCGCACGTGATCGCCCACTTTGATCAAACCGAGCCATGGCTCCGGCACGAACACGCGAACCCAGAGATGCTGGGGCAGGAGCAATGTGGCCACTTCGCGATTTGCCGGCAACACGTCGCCGACTTTCACGCTCAAGACTTCGAGAATGGAATCGGTCGGCGCTTTCACGTCCATCTCGGCAAGTTGGGCATCGATATCCGCCAGCTGGGCACGCGCCTGGATCACGCGCGTCTTCGCCGCCTCGACAATCTTCTCCTGCGCCTGAGCTGCGCTTGCCGCCTTTTGGGCATCGCTTGGCGAAACAACTTTGCGCTTGAGCAAATCCTGCTGGCGTTCCGCGTCGTCGTGCAAAAATTCGAGCTGTGCCTGTTGCGCATCCGCATCGTTAATCGCGGCATTGATTTGCGCCTCGGCCAGATCCCGGCGTGCGTGCAGTTCCGACGCTTCCAATTGCACCAGCAGTTGCCCGGCCTGCAATTTGTCGCCTTCCTGTGCATGAATCTTATCCACTCGGCCAGGCATGCGCGGACCGACGTGCACTTCGTCCACCTCGATCGTGCCGGAGACGGCGTTGTTGCGTTTGCCGCAGGCGGGCAAGATCGACAACGCGAGCAGAGAGATTGCGCAGATGCGATTGTCGATCTTATTTCGCACGGGCTCACGGTAGAGTGGCGCCGTCTTTTTAAGCAAATTATCTTTTCCAAATGGCAGGTTACTCCGGCAAACCGCTCACGCAGAAACTCGGGATCAAGGCGAACATGACGGTGACGGTGATCAACGCCCCGCCGGGCTATCGCAAATTGCTCGGCCAACTTCCCGCCGGCGTGAAATTTTCCGACAGCGATGGGTTTTTGCATCTCTTCGCCAAACGGCGAGAAAATTTGGAAAAACAATTGTCGATCTTGCGCCGGAAGATCGCGGACGCCGGCACGCTCTGGGTTTCGTGGCCGAAAAAATCTTCCGGCGTTGCCACCGACATCACCGAAGATATCATTCGCGCCGTTGCGCTGCCGCTCGGATTCGTCGATGTAAAAGTGTGCGCGGTCGATGAGATTTGGTCCGGGTTAAAATTGATGATTCGAAGGGAGAATAGAAAATAAAAACACGGCGGCTCGATCACATCGATTTGCGGGTGAAGAATCTGGCAGCGGCGCAGAAATTTTACGGCAAGCTTTTACGGGCGCTCGGATTTACCTGCGACCGCTCCGATGACACCTGGGGTACGTTTTACTCGGCCGGCGGCGACAAGCCCTCGGACTTTTTCGGATTCACCGAAGATCGACATCATCAAGCCAACGGCACGCGAATCGCTTTTTGGGCGGAGACCCGTGAAGAAGTTGATCGCATGGCCAAGCTCGCCCGTGACCTCGGCGGACGGAACCTGGAAGGCCCCGAAATCTGCGCCGATTACAGTCCCGGCTATTACGCGGTCTTTTTCGAGGATCCGGACGGCAATAAACTCGAAGTCTGTTGCCGCGAACAACCGATCGTCGCCGACTAAACGAATCCACACGATGCACGATCCCGCCATTGTTCAGCAGCGACAAAAGCGCGTTCGTTATCTAAAAATCATCGCGCTTTTCAAGATCGGCAAAGGGGTGCTGCTTTTCATCCTCGGTTTTTCGCTGCTCTTTCTCAACGCGCGCGATCTTTGGATGGACCAAATTTCCGATTGGGCGGCCGACGAAATTCTGCTCGAGCACAGCAAAGCGGTGCATTTTCTTCTGAACAAATTGCAGGATATGCTCGCGGGCGGACATCTGCGCGCGACCGGATTGCTGGCGCTGTTTTATTGCGGCGTGCTTTTCACGGAAGGCATCGGGGTTTATTTGCAGCAACGCTGGGCCGAGCTGCTGATGGTGTTCGCGACCGCGGCGCTGATTCCACTGGAGGTGCGGCACCTCTGGCATCGGCCAAGCCTCGCCGGTGTCGCCATTCTGGCAGCGAATTGCTTCATCGTTTGGTTTTTGTATCGCGTACTCAGGCGCGATCGGACGAAGGGCATCGACGCGCACGAGCGGGAGCTGGTCGAGACGCGCTAGGGGCGCGCCGGTACGGTCCCAAATTCGCGGAGCACGCGAACCGTTTGTTCGATGGGCAAACCAACGACGTTGGTAAACGAACCGTTGATTCTGGCGATGATTTCGGCGCCGCGACCTTGCGCAGCGTAAGCCCCAGCTTTGTCGAGCGGATTCACCCTGGC
>DASTJU010000361.1:0-7046 GCA_035716295.1 Chthoniobacterales bacterium
GTCTCCGCAACGCGATCCTGCATGAGCCGAACATCGAAAACGGGCTGAGCAGAATCGATGGACCTGACAATGTCACGAATTGGTTTCTCGAGTGAAGCTGGAGCCGACCCGGCGCGAACAAATAATCCGAACCCGGAGCGATATGCCTGGGTCATTGAACAGTAAATCACCGGAAGCTGCACCGTTTCATCGAAGGCGTGAAACCGCATGCGCGCGACGACTCCGACAATTTCGGCCAAAGCATAACCTTCTTCGTCATTTCCAACGTCGACCATGAGGCGCTTGCCAATCGGATCCTCACCGGGAAAAATTTGCTCGGCCAGAGTTTGATCGACGACAATGACGCGCGGCGAATTCGGCGTGTCACCTGTATTAAAAGTGCGACCACGCAGCAGCGGAACTTTGAAGGCCTGGAAATAGTCACCGGCCACAACTTCAAGATCGGCACCGGGCATCTGGCTCGGCGTGGGAGTCGCAATGCCTTCGCGGTAAAAACCGGTTTGCCATCCACCCATGAGTGGCGAGTTGGAACCGATCCCGACACTTTCCACTCCCGGAAGGACGCGCACTTTCTCGAGTAACGTGTTGGTAAACGCCGCAACCTTCTCGCGCGTCGAATAAACCCGGAAAGGCAGCTCCATCTTGGCGGTAATCAGGCTACGCGGCTCGTAACCAAGTTTGAGAGCCTGCATGCGCGAAAAACTTTTCAGAACCAGCGCGGCGGCTACGAGCAAAGTCAGGGTCAGTGCAATTTCGCCAATCACCAGCCAATCCCTGGCGCGTCTTGCCGCCGGCGGATCGCCGCTTCCAGTGGAGCCGGTTTTCAATGCAAGCTGCACGTTTGCGTGCGAGGCCTGCCAGGCCGGCCACAAACCGAAAAGCACCGTGGTCACGGACGCGATCAAGAATGTGAAACCCAGGACTGGCAGATCGAATGAAATTTGTTGGAATCGGGAAACATCTCCCGGACTGAGCGCGATCAAACCGCCGCGAACCCAAACCGCAATCAAGAAACCGACGGCGCCACCGATGATGGCAATGACGAAACTTTCGATGAGCAGCTTCTTAACGATCTGACCGCGAGTCGCGCCGACCGCGGCATGAATCGCGAACTCTCTAGCGCGAGCAGCTCCGCGCGCGGCAAACAGATTGGCCAGATTCGCGCAGGCGATCAGCAGCACCAGACCGACTGCTGCCAAAAGCAACGCCAGATTGGTTCGATATTTGCCGATCATATTTTCCAGCAACGGTGTGACCGTGACGCTGGTTCGCGCGTTAGTGGCCGGATATTCCTTTTCCAAACGCGCGGCGATTCCCTTCATTTGAGTGCGCGCTTGATCGACGGTTACCTCGGGCTTCAATCGCCCCCAGGCAAAGAGCATTGGATGAATGGTGCGGTCGTTCCAAAGCGGAACAATCCGGCGGCCGAACGGGAACCAGACATCCGTGTCTTGCGGCGAAGTCATTTCCGGCGGCATCACGCCAATGATCGTGTAACCCTGATTGTGAAGTTTTATCGTGCGACCCAAAACACTCGCGTCACGCGCGAACACGCGTTGCCAAAGGCGATCGCTGATCACGACGACCGGCGGGCCTCCAGCCTTTGATTCTTCTTCAGTGAAAGTCCGCCCCAATTTCGGCGAGATTCCGATTACCTTAAAAAATTCGTCCGAGACATGCGCACATGGGATGCGCTCGGCCTCCTGCCCCCCCACTCCGCTCAGGTTTCGCGATTCTCGACGAGTGATCGAAAGGAATTGGAAAACCGTGTTGTCGCGTTTCCAATCCTCATAGTTCGGCAACGAAACGGCAAACTCCTGGCCGTCGCCCGATTCGTTCAAGACCGTGATGCGGTCGGCCTGCGGATAAGGAAGGGGTCGAAGCAGAACCGCGTTGACGATACTGAAGATGGCAGTGTTGGCGCCGATTCCGAGAGCGAGAGTGAGAATGGTGACCGCCGAGAACGCCGGATTCTTGATTAACTGTCGCAGTGCAAATCGGAAATTACTCATACCGGAGCGCGACCATTGGATCGACACGCGTCGCCCGGCGCGCGGGAACGAAACAGGAAGCCGCCGCGACCGCGGTCAACAGCGCTGCGACCGCAAAATAAATCGTTGGATCAAGGGCGTTGACCTTGAAGAGAATATTCTTGAGCGCCGCAGCAGCGACGACTCCGAGGAGTAACGCAATGCCGCCGGCGCCAAGAACAAGGCCGATTGCGAGTTGCCACGCCCCTTGAGTCATCACCATTCGGAAAATTCTTCGCGCATCGGCGCCAAGAGCCATCCGGATCCCGAACTCCTGGGTCCGCTGATTCACTGAAAAACTCATCACGCCATAGAGACCAACCGCGGACAGAACGAATGCGACGGCTCCGAAGATCGTGAATAAATTCGCGATGATGCGGCTGCCGGAAAGAATCTCAGCGTGCAGTCGCGCCGGCGTGCCCGCAAAATAAGTGGGCAAATTCGAATCGAGCTCAGCGACTGCCCTGCTCAACGCCGGACCGAGAGTTTCAGCGCGCAGGCCAGCACGGGGACGAACAATGATCGTGCAAAATTGCGTGGCCGGCGATGCACCGAGCAGCGGCATGTAAAATCCAGCGGTCTCAGTCTGCTGATCGAACGGTCCCTGCATCAACGTGTCGGGCACAATGCCGACGATTGTGCGCCATGGTTGCGCCTTGCCCGGATTAAAAATGCGAACCTGATGACCGAGCGCGCTTTGATTACCCCAATATTTCCGCGCAAAGCTTGCGTTCACGATTGCGACCGGCTGCTTTGTGTCGGCATCATCGATCGTGAAATCGCGGCCTTCCAGGATCTTTAGGCCGAGCGTCGAAAAATAATTGTCCGAGACGGATTCAAAATTGCCGCGCGGGCGATCCCGGTCGGTCAGATAATTCTGGCCGTCGACTTCGTACTGGCCATTAGGTGCGAAGGTCATCCGGAAGCGGTCGCTCATCGCGGCACCTTCAAATTGAGGATTGCTGCGCAATGCGCGCACCGCGCGCACGAAAAATTGCCGCCGCGTATCCTCGCCTGGATAAGCGCCTTCCATTAAAGCCATGCGCGCGCTGTAAATCGCACCCTCGTCATAGCCATAGTCGAGTTTGGTCTGATTTCGGATCGACTTGATTTGCAACGTCGCCGCAATTAAGAGCGCGGCAGTCAACGCGATCTGTGCAACGACGAGGACGCGCGTGATTACGTTGACCAGACGACTGCTGTTGCCGCGTCCGCCCTCTTTCATGATCTCCGCCGCGCTGCCTCTCGAACTCAGAAATGCCGGGACAAGACCGGAAACCACCGTCGCCACTAGTGTGATCAGCAAGGTGAAGGTAAGAACACGTCCATCGATCGTGAATTGCATCCAGTAAGGCAGCGGAAAAGGCGACGCGCTGAATGCACGCACCAACATGTCGACCGCCCAATAGGCCAAGATCACGCCGGCGACTGCGCCGAAAATCGCGACGACCAAACTCTCGGTCAACATTTGCCTAACGAGTCTCCAGCGGGTTGCTCCGAGCGCGCCGCGAATCGCGAGTTCCTTGGCCCGCAGAGCGGCGCGGCCGAATTGCATGTTCATCACGTTTACGCACGCAATCAGTAGAACGAGAATAACCGCCGCGAGCATCGCCCAAACGATCTGGCGCAGTTGCACGCCGGTAAACGCATGCAGCAGCGGCTGGACACTGGCCGATGTGAAATTTTGATTCGTTTTCGGATTGTCCTCCGCCAAATGCCGAGCGAGAGCGACAAATTCCGCATTCACCTGATCGAGGGTAACGCCCGGTTTGAGCCGGCCCATCACCGCAGGTGCGGGATTGTTGGCTCCGAGTGTGAGTTCGTCGCGCGGCCTGGGCGGGAACTCATTATATAGAGGTGTCCAGAGTTCCTCCGACTGTGGAAATTTAAAATTTGGCGGCATTACGCCAATGATCGTCGCCGCTTTGCCATTAATTCGAACGCTCTGCCCGACGATATTGGGATCGGCGTTAAAATCGCGTCTCCAGATTTCGTCGCCGAGAATCGTGACTTTTTCTGCGCCAGGCTTGTTGTCCTCGGCGGTGAAATCGCGGCCCATGACCGGCGATACACCGATGATCTTGAACAAATCTTCGGTTACATAACCGCCCGTGTAACGCTGCGGATTATTTTTATAGGTCACGTTAATCGTCGAGCCACTCAGGTAGCCCGCCATCATCGCGAACGACTTCTGCGCCGCTTTCAAATCTTCGTAATCCTGGGCCGTCGGGATATTGCCGAGCCCGAAATTATTGTTTTGATCGGTCGCCTTGGGATCGATCAATCCGACGTTCACCAGCTGCTCGGGATGTGGGAACGAGAAGCCGCGCAAGACGATCGCGTTCACGACGGTGAATTGCGTGGTCGCGCCGCCGATGCCGAGAGCGAGCACGAGCACCGCCAGAATACAAAACGATTTCTCCTTGAACAACACGCGTAGACCGACGCGCACATCCTGACGAAATGAATCTAGAATCATAATAATTTACTTCTTGTTACCCTCGATCACCCAACCGTCGCGCAGTTGAATGATCCGGTTCCCGTATCCCGCATTTTTTTCCGAGTGCGTGACCTGAATGATGGTCGTGCCCTCGGCGTTCAGTTTTTGAAATAGCTCCATGATCTCTTCGCCCTGGCTCGAGTGAAGATTCCCAGTCGGCTCGTCCGCCAGAATCAGTTTCGGGGTGGCAATGATCGCGCGCGCGACACCTACCAGTTGCTGCTGGCCGCCGGAAAGCTGGCGTGGATACAAATCCTTTTTCGCCACCATCTGAAATCGATCGAGCGCGTCCGCCACAATCGCCGAGCGCTCATTCTTGCCGACCTTTCGATACGACAATGGGATTTCGAGATTTTCGTAAACGGTCAGGTCGTCGAGCAAATGATATTGCTGGAAAACAAAACCGACCTGCTCGTTGCGGAGCTCGGCCCGCTCCTTCGCTTTCAAATGATGAACGGCTGTCTCGTTGAAGAAATATTCGCCGGTCCAACCGTGATCGTGCATCCCAAGGATGTGAAGCAGCGTCGATTTTCCGGCGCCGGATGGTCCCATCACTGAAACGAACTCGCCTTCGGCAATGTCGATGTCGATGTTGCGCAGGACGTAAAAAAACTTTCCTTTCGCCAACGGATACGAGCGCTCGAGGTTGTGAAGTCGAATCATAAGTTCACTCAGCGCGTAATGCCTGGATTGGGTCCACCTGCGTGGCTCGTCGTGCGGGCAACCAGGTGGCAAGGAGCGCGGCGGCAGCCAGCACCAACGGGGCGAGGGTGAACGCGACTGGATCTAGCGCGCCAACTTCATAAAGAATTCCGCTCAGGACTTTTGCGGTCGCGACCGCGAGCAGCAGGCCAATGGCGACTCCACTGACCAGCATGACGGAGCCTTCCCGCATGATCATTCGCAACACCGCCCCGGCTTGAGCGCCGAGCGCCATTCGAATGCCGATCTCGCGTGTGCGGCGAGCGACTGAGTAAGCTTTCACTCCGTAAACACCGACGATCGCAAGCGCCAGTGCGAGCGCGCCGAAAATACTGAACAAGGTCGCGCCTGCGCGCACGATCCACAGCTGTAGATTGCTATCCAGATGTTGCGCGAACGATTTCAACTCCAAAATCGGAATCGCGTTGTCGACATCGCGCACCGTTCTACGAATCAGACCTGTCGCCGCCATTGAATCACGACCGGCGTTCGGCGCGAATTTAATATGAAAGAAGACGTTGCTCTGGAATCCGCCGGCGAACGGCAGATAAAGCGCGCCGGAAGGATCTTTCTCGAAAAGACTCTGTCGCGTGTGCGGAACAATTCCCACGATCTCGATCTGCGTTTTCGTCTCCGCGGCAGGCTCCGCGAACGATCCGACACCTCCCCTTCCGCCGCTGTTGGCACGCGGAGCATCCTTGGCCGCAAACTGAAGTTGCTGACCAAGCGCATCCCCGTCGGGCCAGAGTTTTTTTGCGAGCACGTCATCCACAATCGCGACTTTGACGCCTGTTTGATGCATCGCTTCCGCGGTGTTGAAAGCGCGTCCGCGCACAATCGGCATGCCGACCGCGGAAAAATATTCCGCGCCCACGCTGTTCCAGCGAGCATCGAAAGCGAGACCATCAGCCGCCGTCGCCGGCTTTGAATCCGGTGCCGGATTGGCGCCGCCGCGTTGCACGGACTTGCTCAGCGAAATCATCCCGAACGGAACAGTGGCAGCAATGCTGGCACGTTCGACGCCGGGCAAGGCGGACAGTTTCTCCTCCAGTGTGCGGTAAAGATTGAGCGCACGCGTTTGATCGTAGGCAGCGAGACTGGCATCGATTTCGAGCAAATAATTCGTGCCCGTTTGCAAACCGGTATCGACCGAAGCCGCTTTGTGGGCGCCGCGAATGAAGAGCGCGGCTGCGGTCAGAAGCGCGAGCGAAAACGCGATTTGCACGACCACGAGCGGGTGGCGCGGCAGAAATTTCCAGTGTCTGCGCACGGCATCTTCCGCGGCATGTTCTTTCAAATCTTCAATCACCGCTGATTTGGACAGCTTCAGCGCCGGACCAAGCGCGAAAGTCAGTGTTCCAACCACGCAGAAGGCGAATGTGGCCGCGAAAAGTGAAATGTTCGGGCCACTCGGCCAGACCATATCGACCGGAATCAATTTAGCTAACGACACCACGAGCAGATCCGAAGACCAAAGACCGAGCAAAACACCAACGACCCCTCCGAGTAGGGCAAGAACAAAGCCTTCGATGAGAAGTTGACGCACTATTCGCCAACGAGTCCCGCCCAGCGCGAGCCGAATTGCGATCTCTTTGCGGCGCGCCGTTCCGCGCGCCAGCAGCATGTTGGCGAGATTCAGGCAGGCCACGAGAAGGACAACGCCGGCCATCCCGAACAACATGGGCGCCAGCATTTTCACTTCGCCATCGCCGGACGGACTCGTGCTGGTGGCGAAACGCGAGACCGGCGCGATCACGAAAGTCTGATCTTTTTGTTCGACCGGATAGGCCTGCTCGAGGTTGCTAGCCAATGTT